>NZ_JBNQTI010000057.1:0-45896 GCF_050325825.1 Kitasatospora sp. LaBMicrA B282 | reverse complement strand
CGGCCGCCGGCCCGAGACCGGCCACGCCGGCCACCGGCAGCGGCGGCTCCCGGCGCTCCCAGCGCAGGGCGGTGCGGGCCGGCGCGGTCACCGGCGGACCGCGGTGACCAGCCGGGCCCGTATGCCGGCCAGGTGCTCGGGCAGGTTCTCGGCGTCGAAGGAGGCGTCCACCTCGCGCAGCGTGGCCTCCAGGCGCAGCCGCAGGTCGCGGCCGGCGGGAGCCGCCGCGCACTCGGCGAGCAGGGCGGCGCCGACCCGGGCGAGGCGCTCGCCGCGCGCCCGGACGCCGCGGGACAGCTCCTCGGCGGAGTACACCAGGCTGCAGTTGGCGGCCTCGCCCACCAGATCGGCCAGGGTCTCCCGGGCCAGCACCTGGGCGTCGGCGGTCGGCGCGATCAACGGCAGCACCCACAGGTCGCCGGCGGTCGCCGCGGTCCGCCCGTCCAGGGCCGCGGCAGCGGCGATCAGGCGCTGGGCCCGCACGGCGCGGCGGTCGCCGATCGGCACACCGGCGCCGCGCAGCCGCCGGACGGCGGTGGCGACCACGGGTGTGACCCCGCCGAGCTCACATCCGCGGGCGGCGGCGGCGAGGCGGTCGAGTTCGGCCAGCAGGCCGGCCTCGGCGGGCGGCTCGGGTGCGGGCCGGCGCCCGGCCTCCAACAGGTCCTCGAGCCGGTCGTCGGGGACGGGCTCGACGAAGAGCCGGGCCAGGAACCGGTCGGCGAAGGCCTCCAGCGCGGGGTCCTCGGGCAGGCCGTTGGCCGCGCCCACGCAGACCCGCAGCGGACTGGCGAAGACCGTCCGGCCGCGCCGGAAGACCCGCTCGTTCAACAGGCCGAGCAGGGTGTTGAGCACGGCGGTGGAGCCGAGGAAGACCTCGTCGAGGAAGGCGATCTCGGCCTCGGGCAGCATCCCGGCCGTCTCGAACTCGACCCGGCCCTCGCGCAGTTGCCGCAGGTCGACGGAGCCGAACAGCTCGTTGGGCTCGGTGAAGCGGCCGAGCAGGTACTCGAAGTACCGCCCGCCGAGCTGCGCGGCGACCCGCCGCACCACCTCGGACTTGGCGGTCCCGGGTGCGCCGACCACCAGCAGGTGCTCCCCCGCGACGGCGCACAGGGCGACCACCTCGGCGAGCACCTCGCGGTCCACCATCCCGGTGCCGGCGACGGCGACCGCCTCGCCGACCCGCTTCGCATCGGCCGCCAGGGCCGCGTCCCACTGCTCAGTCACAGGCACCGGAGTGTACGGCCGTGATCCACTCGAACGCCATTCGATTCGGGGGCGCGGTGCAGGTCACGGGTGGTCGAGCGGGCGGGCGGTCGGGCGGGCCGTCACCAGTCGTCGAGCACGTCGTGCAGGTGCTGGTCGTCGTCGGCGTGCTCCGCCTCGGCCCCGTCCGCGTGCTCGGGGTCGGCGTGGGCGTGGTCCGGGTGGTCGGCCTGGGCGTGATCCGGGTAGGCGTGGTCGGGGTGCGGGTGGGCGTGGTCGGCGTGCAGGACGTGCTCGCCGGCCAGGCCCAGCGTCACCGGCAGCCACGGCGACGGTGCGCCGCGCACGGCGGCGGCACCCCCCGGCGCCGCACCCTCGCGCCAGGGGAAGCCGCTGCTCGACAGCAGCACGACGAGGTACTCCGCCGCGTTGTGCACCGCGTAGTGCCGCCAGGCGTTCCTGGCGCCGCCCGGGCCGCGCCCGGCGTCCCAGGTCGCCTTCTGCTCGTCGGCGTGGTCCGAGATGCCGCGGATCACCAACAGGTCCGCGCCCGCGTTGCGGTGGGCCGCCAGGGCCGCGCCGCCGGCCTCCATGTCCAGCGCGACGAGCTTGCGGTTCCCCTGCCGGATCCACCGGGCGAAGGCGCCGGCCGCGACCACCACGTCACCGGTGGCCAGCGCTCCGACGTGGACCTGCGGCTCCGCGGGCCCCGCCGGGCCGCTGCCCGGCCGACGGGCGGCCGCGCGCTGCCGCCACCGCGTCAGCTCGGCCGCACCGGCGGGCAGCCAGCCGAAGTTGCGCACGTGGTCGATCAGCCGGGCGTCGGTGCGCCAGGACTCGCCGGCCCGCTCGACGGCGAGCGGCGCACCGGCCCCGGGGACCACCTTGGCCTGGCGCAGGTGCTCCTGGATCTGGTCGGCCACCACCACGTCGCCCAGCCGCACGGCGCCGTCCAGGCCCGCGCCGGTGCCGATCAGCACGACCAACGAGACGCCGAGCCGGTTGATCATCCGGTCCGCGGTCAGCGCGGCCGGGGCCTGGCCCATGTCCGACAGCACCCGGACGAACCCGCTCACCCCGCTCTGCGGCAGCCGGAAGCCGTGGTACTGCTCGCCGTCCACCAACTGCCCCGGGGCGGGCGGCAGCACGGCGCGGACGTACTCGAACTCCTCGCCCAGCGGCACGATCACCCCCACCCGGCGCGCCTTCCCGAACGGTTGCTGCCGCACTGCCCTCCCTCCGTCCTGCTCGGGACCGGCTGTCCTGCTCGGACCCGCCGGTCGTGCTCGGGACCGGCGGTCAGCCGATCCGGCCGCGCAGTGCCGCGGCGGCCTGCAGCACGTCCTCCGCGTCGCGCAGGCCCTGCTGGGCGTCGACCAGCCGGGCCTGCCGCTCCGCGGGGGTCAACCCGTCGGTCCGGCGCAGGTCCTCCTGGTCCTGCCGGACCTGCTCGGCCAGCTCGGTGAGCCCGGCCTCGATCAGGGTGGCGAGCTTCGCCTTCGTCTCCTCGGCGTTCTTCAACACGGCGGGGGCCGCCGTGTTGCGGATCTCGTCGCAGACGATCCGCAGCGTGTCCAGCGCCCCCTGCAGGGTGCGCTTCTGCTCTCGCGACCTGCGGTTGAACAGGTAGGTCGCCCCGGCACCGATCAGGAACGGGATCACGATCGGCGCGGCCACCACGGCGATCGCCGCGTTCGCCAGGGCCGTGACGCCGAGGCCGACGGCGCCGGCCGCGAGCACCCCGCCGCTCAGGGTGACCCGGAGCTCGTTGGGGTCACCCGGTCCGGCCATCGCCTCGAAGCCGTCGGGCAGCCGGCTGAACACCGCGCGGGTGGCGCCCAGGTGGCTCAGCGAGCCGTCCAACCGGTCGTCGACCAGCAACCGGCGGATCCGGGCGATGCCGTCGGTCACCGCGTCCGTGGCGAGCCGGCTGAGCTCGGCCAGCACGGCGTCGGGCAGCGCGAGCATGCCCTTGGTCTCCGCCACGATCTCCGCGGTCTTCAGGTCGCGCAGCCGGCTCCGGTAGTCGTCGTCGATCTCCTCGGCCCGCCTGCGGGCGTGCCTGGTCACCTCCGCGACGAGCTCGCGGTGCACCTCGTCCAGCACGCTGCGCCAGTGGGCGCCGTCGTCGGTGGTCCACTTCGCGACCCGCGCGGCCCGCTCGTCGAGCAGTTGCTGCCCGGCGGCGCTCCCGCTGAGCATCTCCACCCGGTCGCGCAGCCGGTTGCGGCACTCCCGGGCCACGGACTCGACCAGGCGCAGCAGGTTCCGGCGGTGCACGGCGTGGCCGCGGCCGACCACGTCGTTCAGCAGCTCCACCAACGTCGGGATGCCGGACTGCCGGTGGAGCTGCACGTTGACCGGGTCGGTGGGGTCGGCCGCGGCACGCAGCGCGTTCAGTGCGGAGACGGAGACGGACTTCGTCCGGGCGAAGTAGGCGGCCAGCTCGGCGGCCTCGGCCGGGTCGCCCAGCAGTTTCTCCCAGGCGTCGGCGGAGCGGAGCCTGTCCATGTCGTCGGCCAGGTGGCGGTCCGGGTCGGCCGCCAGGTCCCGCTGGGTCTGCACGATCAGGCAGGTGTCCAGGTGCTTGACGGCCTCGGCGAGGAACCGGCGCTCGGTGGCGCTGACCGGCTCGCCGGGCTTGAGGGTGAACAGCACGGCGTCCGCCTCGCCGAGCGCCGCCAGGGTCGCGTAGCGGTGGGCCGCGGCGAGGCCGCCGACGCCGGGGGTGTCGATGAGTTCGAGGCCGCCGGCCAGCACCGGCGCGTCGAGCCTGATCTCGACGGACGCCACCCGGGCCTGCGTGCCGTGGCGCCGGCGGACCAGCCGTTCGCCGCCCACGGTCAGGTAGGCGTCGAGGTCCGTCCGGTCCAGCAGGACCTGTTCGACCCCGGTGCCGGTGGCGACGTGGGCCCGGGCGGTCAGGCCGGTGCCGTGGCTCACCAGCGTCCAGGTCGCGGTGAGCGCGGCCGCCGCGTCGGGCAGCAGGGTGCGCCCGATCAGGGCGTTGATCAGGGTGGACTTCCCGCGCGAGACCTCGCCGACCACGACGGCGCGGACCGCCGGGGTGGTGCGGCGAACGGTCAGCCGGTCCAGGGTGGCCAGCGTGGGCGGGGCGACGACACCGTCGGCGAGCGAGCGGGTCCGCGTCACCAGGTAGGCGATCCGGTCGTCGAGCGGGTCGGGGGCGGGGGTGGGTCCAGGGGTGGGTCCAGGGGTGGGTGCGGTCGCGTTCACGACTCCTCCAGGGGTTCGAAGACGACGACGTGGGCGGGGCGCAGCAGCCGCCCCGCGGCGGCTGCGCCCGGTGCGCGCAGGTCGGCGACGGTGTCCCAGCGGCCGGGGTCCTCGGTGGGCCGGGCGGCGACCCACTCGTGTTCGCGCGGTTCGAAGGCGTCGCCGGGCCGGGGGCGGATCTCGGTCACGCCGGGGAGCAGCACGACGGCTTCGGCGAGGCGGCGGGCCAGCTCCGGGTTGCCGAGCAGGTCGGCCACGTCGAGCACCTCCCGGGCGGTGCGCAGGGCGTCCGCGGGGTCGGTGGGCGCGGGTGCGTCCGGCTCGGGTGCGTCCGGCGCGGCGGGTTGCTCGGTGGCAACGTCGGCCGGCTCGACGTCCGGCGCCGGTTGCTCGACGTCCGCCACCGCCGGAGCCGCCGGGGCCACCGGCACCGCCACCGGAAGCGCCCCCACCGCCTCCCGCCGCCCCCGGGCCAGGTACCCCGCCGCGTAGCCGAGCACGGCCCCGGCGGCGCACAACGCGATCTCCAACACGGCCTCTCCCTTCATCCGCTGCTCCTCAGTCCCTGCGCGCCCTGCCGCCCCGCGGTGGTGACGACGAGCTGCGCGACGTCGGCCGCCAGCACCCCGCGCACCCCGGATCCGGTCCGCCGCCGCCACCGCTCGACGAGCGCCGCCCGCGGTTCGGCGAGCACGTACGGCTCGCCGCGCAGCAGCGCGATCGCCCACGCCCGGTCGGCCGCCGGCACGCCGGCCAGCAGCGAGGTGTTCAGCAGCAGCGCGGCCCGGCGCCGCGGGAACCCGGTGAACTCCGGCTGCTGCCAGAGCAGGTCGAGCTGCTCGTGGATCACGGCCGCCCGCAGCGAGCCACGCCGCACGGCCCATCGCCGCAGCCGCTCGCTCGCCGTGGTCGCGGTCAACAGGTCGGCATCGTCGGCCAGTTCGGCCAGCACCTGGTCCAGCTGCGCGAGCCGGGAGACCCGTTCGCAGCAGGCCGTCAGCGAGGCCACGTCGAGCGCCGCACCGGACGGCAGTTCGGCGGCCAGCCAGCCGAGGCTCGGCAGCAGCGCCCGCAGTGGCGCCAACTGCGCGTCCGAACATCCGCGTTCGGCCCACGCCCGGCTCAGCTGGTCCCAGCCGTTCGCCGCGAACCGGCGCAGCTCGGGGTCCCCGACGATCACCCGGACCAGGTCCACGTGCTCCTGCCGCACCCGCCCGCACCGGGCCACCATCGCCAGCTGCTGGCTGACCGCGACCGGCCGCACGCCGGCCCGGCGGATCAGCAGCCGCCGCTCGGTCTTCGCGGCGGCCTCCTCGACGGTCTCCCGCCGCTCGGCCGACTCCTTGATCGCGGTCTCCGAGACGGTCTCCGCCTTGCCGCCGACCAGCACCACGTTGCCCAGGTCCCCCGGGCCCAGCGCCGCGAACTCGGCCAGCCGGCGGACGTCCTCGGCGGCCGGCTCCCCCACCACCAGGTAGACCAGCGCGGCCGCCGTGCCGCCGGCGTCGTCGTCCGGGTCCAGCAGCTTCAGCGTGGACCGCTCGGCCGCGGACTCGGTGTTGAGGCCGGGACTGTCGATCAGGACGAGCCGGTCGGCCAGCGGGAACCGGAGCTCGACCGCGCGGTGCCCGCCCGCGGGCCGCTGCCCGGCCAGCGCCGGATGGCGGTACCAGGTCACCTCGGCGGTGGTCTCCCGCCGGGCCACCGCGGCCGACTCCCGCCCCAGCAGGGCGTTGACGAGCGTCGACTTGCCGGCGGAGACGTAGCCGGCGACCATCACCCGCAGCGGCTGCCGGCACTGGGCGGCGACCTCGGCCAGGAACGCCTCGCCGCGCAGGTCCTCACGCGCCGCCAGTTGCTCGGCCAGGGTCGCCAGCAGCAGGCAGGCCGGGCCGGGGCGGTCGATCACGACCGGGCCTGCGCGAAGCCGAGGACCGACAGCCGGCCGTCCGCGTGGCGCGGGTAGGCCACTCCGGTCCGACCGTCGGCCAGCAACTCGACGGGCTCGGCGGCGTGCTCGGCGTCCTTCAGCGCCAGCTGCGCGCCGGTGCGCGCGTCCAGTGCGCGGTACACCCGCACCGCCGCGTCGTACGCGACCAGCACCGGCGCCCCGTCCAGCCGGACCACGGCCAGCGCCGGCGCGAGCAGGGCCGGATGCTCCCAGAGCGGGGTGAAGCGTCCGCCCGAGCAGTCGTGGCACTGCAGCCGGCGGCCGACGGCGGTGAGGACCAGCGCGTCCTGCGCCGCGAGCGCCACGGCCGACCGGGCGAGCCCGGGCAGCGCGAGCTCGTCCGTGGTCGCGCCGGTGTCCGCGTCGACCAGCGCGATCCGGTCCGCGCCCGCGGCCAGCAGGTGCTGCGGCGTGCCGAAGGCCAGCCGGTGGACCGCGAATCCGAGCCGCGCGGGTCGCCAGTCCGAGCTGACCAGCAGCACCGTGCCGGTGGCGTCGGCCCAGGCCACCCGTCGCCCGCGCGCGGCGACCGCCAGCACGGCGCCCGACGGCGGGGTGCGGTCGCGCCAGTGGACGCTGTGCGAGGTGAGCGGGCGCCGCTCGTCGAACTGCCAGACGCAGACGCTGCCGTCCAGCGCGACCGCGACCAGCCGGTCGCCGCACGGGTCGTAGCCGAGGCTCGCCACACCGCGCGGCCGGAACACCAGGCGGTCGTCGTAGTGGCCGCCCGCGCTGCGCCGGACCACGAACGCCGGGCCCGTACCGCCCGAGTGGAGTCCGGCGGGCTCCGAGGTGCTGAGCGCCAGCCCGCCCGGGACCGCGACGGGCTGCCCCACCCCCGGCGAGAGCGCCGCCCGCTCCAGCGTGACCGGCCGCCGGGCCCGGGCGGTGGCCTCGACCCACGGCTGCGGCAGCCGCGCGGCGCCGAGGGCGACCGCCGTGGTGGCGCTGCCCGGCAGGCCGATGGCGTCCCAGTCGAGGTACTCGACGCCGGCGGCAGCGGCCAGGTCGGTCAGCGCCTCGCGGACGCTGGGCAGCCGTGCCGCCCCACCGGAGACCACCATCGCCGCCGGCGGCGGGCCCGGGCGCTCGAGCGCCCGCCGCACCCGGCCCACGACCCGGTCGACCAGGTGCGCCGTGGCGTCCAGGTACTCGTCCCGGACCACCTCGACCGCGATCCCCTCGCCGTAGGCGAAGACCGCGCTGCCCTGCTCGGCGACCGCGCGCTTCACCCGTTCCGCCTCACGGGCCGCGAAGTGCGGCAGGGTGTCGCAGAACTCGGTGAACTCCGCCAGCAGCGCGGCGTCCTGCGGGTCGTCGGCGAGCGCGGCGGCCACCAGTTCCAGGACCTCGCGGTCGAAGTCGTCGCCGCCGAGGTAGTTGTCGCCGTCGCTGTATTCGACGTCGAGCCGGCCCGACCCGTCGGCCGCCAGCACCGCGAGGTCCAGCGTCGACGCCCCGAGGTCCACCACCAGCAGCGGGCCGGCCGGGCGCCGGGCGGCCCAGACGTGCCACCCCACCGCCTCCGCCTCGCTGACCAGGGCTGCCGGCCGCACCCCCGCCAGCGCGCAGGCCTCCAGCAGCGCCGCCCGCTGGGGCTCGCCCCAGCCGACGGGGTGGGTCAGCAGCAGCGGGACCGCCGTACCGCCGGTCTCGCGGAGGATCGCCTGCCAGGCGGAGCCGATCACCGCGGCCACGCAGCGCACCAGCGGGCGTTCGGTGCCCGCGTCGAACTCCACTTCCTGGTGCACCGGTTCGACCGCGTCGGGACGGTTGATCCGCCGTTTCAGGGCGCCCTGCAGGCGGTGCGGGCGGCGTTGCGCGCTGTTGAGCGCGGCCAGGCCGGAGAGCAACCGCCCGTCCCGGTGCAGGAAGACCGCGCTGGAGGTCTCCTCGGCGCCGTCGACGAGCACCGGTCTGGACCGCCCGCCCTCGTCCAGGACGGCGGCCTTGGTCGCCGAGGCTCCGAAATCGAGTGCTGCCTTCATCCCACACCCCCCGCTCACGCGGACCGACCGGGCCGGGGTTGTCAGGACCCGGCCATTTTGGTCAAGATGACAAGAACTCGCGCACTCAAGCTAGCCACGCGGGTGAGTTCTAGTCAAGATGACCAGAAGAGGGTTGCCACCATGCCGAGCAGAGGCCGTCACGGCACCGCGATCGCTGTCGACCTGGCGATCTTCACCGTGCAGGCGGACCGGTTGAACGTGCTGCTGGTCCGCCGCGGAACCGCGCCGTTCACCGGCCGACTCGCGCTGCCCGGCGGGTTCGTGGAGGACGACGAGGACCTGGACACCGCCGCCGCCCGCGAACTGACCGAGGAGACCGGGCTGGACGCCGCGACGCTGCACGTCGAGCAGCTCGCCACCTACGGCACCCCGGGGCGCGACCCGCGCGGGCGCGTCGTCACCGTCAGCTACGTCGCGCTGGTGCCCGACCTGCCGGTGCCGGTCTCCGGCGGCGACGCCTGCGCCGCGGCCTGGGTCCCGGTGCAGCAGGTGCTCCCGCCCGGGCCGGCCGGCACGGAGCTGGCCTTCGACCACGGCAGGATCCTGGCCGACGCGGTCGAGCGGGTGCGCGGCAAGCTGGAGTACACCGCGCTCGCCACGGCGTTCTGCCCGCCCGAGTTCACCGTCGCCCAACTCCGGCACGTCTACGAGATCGTCTGGGGGCGGCCGCTGGACCCGTCGAACTTCCACCGCAAGGTCACCAGGGTGCCCGGCCTGCTGGTGCCGACCGGCGGCCGGACCAACCGCGACGGCGGCCGGCCGGCCCGCCTCTACGCGCGCGGGCCGGCCACCACCCTGCATCCGGCCATCCTGCGGACGGACTGACGGTCCGCCGGCTCCGGGCGCGGGCGAGGGCGCGGGCGAGAACAGCCCGTCACGGCGTCAGCTTGGCCAGCAGCGCGTCCAGTTCGGTCAGCTCGGCCGCCGGCAGCTCGACCAGCGCCTGCGGCGGAGTGGCCAGGATCTCGTTCGCCAGCCGGGCCAGCTCGCGCCCCTGGTCGGTCACAGTGACCACCTTCGCCCGCCGGTCGTCCGGCGCGGTGGAGCGGACCACCAGGCCGCGCCGCTCCAACTCGTCCACGATCACCGTGGTGTACGGCTTGTCCACCAGCAACTCGGCCGCCAGCTCGGTCATCCGCATCGGCTGCCCGGCCAGCCGTCGCAGCGCCTTGATCCGGGCGAAGCTCAGCCCGGTGGCCTCCACCACCTCCCGGCGGCGGTTGTCGGACTCCAGGACGAGATGGGCCATCCGCTGGTAGATCCGGACGGCGGTGGCACGGTGGGCGTCGTCGTTCATGCGGTGTTGTTCGTGGTCCTGTTGACGGTGTCGTTCATGGTGTCGTTCATGGTGGGGGAGCTCGGCGTCCTGCGGTCCGTCGGTTCGAGGGTGGCGGCGACCGCGGTGGCGGTCTGCACCGCCCGCGCGCCGGTGGACAGGATACCGAGCACCACCACCAGCAGCCCGAAGCCCACGATCATCCACCAGCCGGTGTGACTGGCCGTCGCGAAACCGGACCGCAGCGACCCGTGCACCCGGGAGACCACCACCGAGACGATCACCGCGACCCCGAGCGACTGACCGGTCTGCCGGCTGGTCGAGGCGACGGCCGCCGCGACGCCGGCCTGACTGCGCGGCATGCCGGAGACGGCGGTGTAGGTGATCGGCGCGTTGATCATGCCGAAGCCGATCCCGAACACCACGTAGGCCGCCATCAGCTGCGCCACCGGCGTGCGGTCGGACAGGCCGCTGAGCAGCAGTCCGGCGACCGCCATCGCGGCCCCCGCCACCAGCAGCGGGGGCCGCGGGCCCCGGCCGCCGACCAGCCGGCCGGAGACCGGCGAGAGGACCATCGCCATCACGGCCATCGGCAGCACGTAGCAGCCCGCCTTCATCGCGCTGTACCCGAGCACGTCCTGCAGGTACAGGGTGTTGAGGAAGAGGAAGCCGGCCAGCGAGGCGAAGCCGCTCACCGCGATCACCGTGGCGGCCGAGAACGGCACGCTGCGGAAGAACCGCGGGTCGATCAGCGGCTCGGCGCAGCGCGACTCCCAGGCCACGAAGACCACCCCGGCCAGCGCGGCGACCAGGAACCCGGCGAGGGTCCGCGGCGCGGTCCAGCCCAGGTCGGGCGCCTCGATCAGGGTGAAGGTGAGCAGGCCGAGCAGCAGCACCATCAGCACCTGGCCCAGCGGGTCGGGGCGGCGCGGCCGGGCGGCCCGCGACTCGGGCACGAAGCGCTGGGCGAGGGCCATCGCGGCCAGGCCCACCGGGAGGTTGATCCAGAAGATCCCCCGCCAGCCGATGCTGCCGACCAGCAGGCCGCCGAAGACCGGCCCGAGCGCCATGCTCACCCCGGCCACCGCGCCCCAGACACCGATCGCCCGGGCCCGCTCACGCGGTTCGGTGAAGGTGTTGGTGATGATGCCCATCGCCACCGGGTTGAGCATCGAGCCGCCGGCGGCCTGCACCACCCGGGCCGCGACCAGCCAGCCGAGCCCGGGCGCCAGGCTGCAGAGCAGCGAACCCAGGGTGAAGAGCACCAGGCCGACCTGGAAGGTGCGCCGCCGCCCGAACCGGTCGCCGGTCGAGCCGGCGAGCAGCAGCAGGCTGGCGATCACCACGGTGTAGGCGCTGATCACCCACTGCAGGCCCGCCACGGAGGCGTTCAGGTCGTGCTGGATGGCGGGCAGCGCGACGTTGACGATGGTGTTGTCGATACCGACGACGAACAGACTCATGCAGCAGATCGCCAGGATCAGCGTCCGCCGCTGTGCACCGGGCTCCGGCACGGCCCCTCCCCCATTGGTTGTGCGGTAGTAATAGTTATGACTATACAACCACCTGGGGTGTAGGGACTCAGCCGCGGACCGCGGCGCTGACGATCAGGGCGGCGGCGCCGGCCAGGTACACCAGCGACCCCACCAGGACGCCGCGCAGGTTGGTCCGCGCGACCCGCTCCGCCGGCACCTCGGCGGCGGACCACCGCCAGAGCAGGGCGGTCATGCCGATGGCCACCATGACCCAGGCCATGGTGAGGATGTGCAGCTGGTCGATCAACGTGATCCCGCGCCCGGGTGCGATGGTGTCGGCGCGCTGCATGCTGACCAGGACGGCGAAGAGCGTGGCGCCCAGTGTCGCGAAGCGCGAAGAAAACCGGGAGGCGTCGGTGGCCCCGATGGCGAAGGTCAGCGAGACGACGAAGAAGATCAGCACGAGCGGCCCGACGGACCGCAGGAAGCCGAACCGGTCGGCCCGGGCCAGCCCGATCTCCAGCCGCATCCGGCTGTACTGGCTGTGGGCGCCGGGCGGGAGCGTGGGGTCGCCGTAGTTGGAGTTGAAGTCCTGCACCAGGCTGCCCACCGCGAAGTCCGTGACCCGCCAGCCCGGAACGCTGATGTCCTCGGCCGCCGAGGACGAGGCGGTGTCGGGGACGAAGCGGAAGTGCTGGGCGTCCTGCGGGGCGGTGAAGAGGATGACCAGCTTCTGGTGGTCGAACGGGTAGTCGTCCTCGTCGAAGTCCTGCCGGAACGTCCCGTCGAGCAGGCGCGAGTCGTACCAGAGGTTCGCCGAGAAGACCACCGAGGTGTCGCTGATCTTCGGTGCGGTGCTGTTGCTGAAGGAGGCGCTCGGCAGCGGGTCCAGGCCCTGGGTGGGACAGAGCGACCACAGCCACAGGCGCGCCGCGAAGGTGTTCGCGGCCGGCAGGACGTCGTAGACGTCGGTGAGACGCGCGCCGACCCGACAGGTCGGCACCGCGTCACCGGGCGGGCCGGCGGTGACTGCGGTGGCGTCGGCGTCGGCTGCTGTGACGGCGGCTGCGGTGGCCGTCGGCTGCAGCGCCAGGACCAGCGAGACGATCAGGACGCGCAACCACAGCCACCGCATGGGCACAGTCTGCCGTCAGGCGCCCACCCCGCCCCAGCGGATCGCCGCCGCGCCCGCGTAGTCACCGGCGTGGGCGAAGCCGCCCAGCACCACCAGGTCGCCGTCCTGCACCCGCCCCGCGCGCAGCGCCCGGTCCAGGGTGATCGGGATGGCGGCGCCGAAGAGGTTGCCGCAGCTGTCGAAGGTGTCGGGGTGCCGCTCGGGCGGCAGGCCCAGGGAGTGGCGCCAGTTGTGCAGGAAGGTGCGGTTGGGCTGGTTGGTGACCAGCAGGTCGATCTCCTCGGTGCGGACCGCGAGCCGCTCGCAGACCTCGGTGACCACCTCGGGCACCAGGCGGTTCCCGCGCTCCAGGACCGTGCTGACGCTCTCCTCGCTGAAGCCGATCCGCAGTTGGGAGCTGCCCGGCTCCCAGTAGCGGCGCCCGTCGTCCAGCACCGCGGCCATGTCGCCGCCGTACGCGCCGATGTGACGGGTGGCCAGCCCCAGGACGGGCGAGGCCGCCGAGGTGGTGACGTAGCCGACGCCGCAACCGTCGCCGGGGATCGCCGCCTGGGCCAGGCGCCGCACCTCGGACTGGGTGAAGAGCTGGCCGGCGGCCGTCTGCGCGTTGCAGATCAGCGCCGACCTGGCCTCGGTGGTGCGCAGGATCTGCCGGGCCAGCTCCAGCATGTGCACGAAGGAGGCGCAGCCCGCGTTGGCGACGTCGATCAGCCAGGACGGCTTCAGGCCGAGTCGGCGGGCGACCTCGGTGCCGGCTCCCACGAACGGGGTGTCGGGCAGCTGGCTGTGCATCAGCAGCACGTCCACGGAGCGGATCTCGGCCCGGCCGTGCCGCTCGATCAGCGGCTGCACCGCCCGCTCCACCAGGTCCACGTTGCTCTCGCCCCGCACGTGGTGCCGCAGCGGCGGGACCCGGAACATCGGGCTGTCCCTGAGCCGGTCCTCCGCGCCCGGGGCCTCGGTGTAGAAGGTGGCGGGTACCGGCTCGCCGGGCAGGTGGCCGGAGACGTCGACGAGGCTGACGGTCTTCACTTCGCCGCCCGCCGCGGCGGGACGCCGATCGGCAGGCCGCCGTGGTGGCGGTGCTCCAGGATCGCCTTGAGGTTGGCCATCTCCACCGTGTGGCCGGCGTAGAACAGGTCCCAGTAGGCGCCCACCCAGGAGCGGTCCGGGCGCGGGGCGAGGTCGGGGCGGGGGTTGGCGTCGTAGTTCGGGTGCCGGCAGTTCGTCCAGGTGATCACCGAGCCGGGCCGGCCCAGCACCAGCTCGGCGGGCACCACCCGCATCAGGTAGATCATCCAGAGCTGCTCGCCCTGGTCCCAGGCGCAGTGGAAGTCCACGGTCCTGGCCTCGGCGTTGGTCTCGACCCGGCAGAAGATCCGGGTGCCCGCCTCCAGCAGGTCGTCCCCGACCCAGAGGCCGGGGGTGCCGGCGGGCTCGAAGTTCCGCAGGCTGAAGGTCCACTCCTCCAGGTGGTGGCCCTGGCGCAGGTAGTCGTAGGCCTCGTCCGGCGGGCAGTCGACGTACTCGTGGATCGTGCAGTACTGCCCGTAGACCTCCTGGTGCGGGTAGGCCGGGCGGGTGAGGTCCGCGCAGCGGGCCGCCACCTCGGCCGGGGAGGTGTTCTCCACCGTGGTCAGCCCGGGAACTCCGGTCGGGTGGGACGGCTCAGCCGACGTGGACGGTGCAACGCTCATCGATGGTCTCCTCGGATTCGGCCGGCACCCGGCCGGCGGCGGTCAGGAAGGGCAGGAAGGGGGGTATCTCGGCGGGGTCCAGGTCGACCGCCACCAGGGCCGGTCCGCTGCCCGCGTTGCTGCGCAGCAGCGCCCGGCGCAGCTGCCCGGCGGTCTCGGCCCGGGTGACGTCCAGGGTGGGGAACAGGCCCGCCGCGCCCGCCGCGATGTCGGCGGGGCGGAACAGGTTGCCGGGGTGCGGGGCGCCCTGGAACAGCTGCTCGCGGGTGGCGCACATGGCGTGGGCGTTGTTGTTGAGGATCACGAAGGTGACCGGCGCGGCGTACTCGAGGGCGGTGTGCACCTCCATGCCGTGCATGAAGAACGAGCCGTCACCCGCCAGCACGTAGCTGCGCCGTCCGGTGGCGAGCGCCGCCCCGATGCCGGCGCCGAAGGTGTACCCCATGCCGCCCATGCCGACGGCGACCACGAACCGTCCGCGCCGCGGGGCCGGCAGGCGGTGGATCGCACTGGCGCCGGCGTTGCCGGCGTCCACGAAGACGTGGGCGTCCGGGGGCAGCGCGTCCGCCACCGCCGCCACCGCCGCGGCGTGACCGAGGCCGGCGCCGCCGGGCGGGGTCGCCAGCGGGACCGGTCCGGCGTGCGCGGGGGCCGGGCGGCCGCCGGGTGCGAGCCGGGCGGTCAGTCGGCGCAGGGTGTCGCGCAGGTCGCCGGCGAGGTGCAACCCGGGGTCGACGGGCACGAACGGCGGCTCGGGATCGAGGCAGATCACGGGTGTGTCGGCCAACTCCCGCTCCAGGCCGCCGCGGGCCAGCACCGGTAGCCGGGTGCCGACCAGCAGGCAGAGCCCGGCCCGCCGCAGACAGTCCAGCACGTTCGGGTGTCCCATCACTCCGGCCACCCCGGCGAACTGCCCGTCGGTGTTGTCGAAGACGTCCTTGGCGTCCGGCACGACGGCCACCCAGGCCCCCGACCGCCGGGCCAGCTCGGCCAGTTCGGCCTTGGCACCGGCCATCGCGACGCCCTCGCCGGCGATGATCAGCACCGGCCCGTCCTCCCGCAGCCGCTGCGCCGCGCGGTCCAGCTGCGGCGCCGGCGTCCGCGGCGCGACCGACGCGACCGGCCGGGCGGTCGGCGTCGGGCGAGGGGGTGTCAGGGTGGCCTGCTGGACGTCCTTGGGCAGCAGCAGGACGGCGGGGCCGCGCGGGTGCGTGGTGGCCGCCGCCATCGCCTGAGCCAGCAGCCGCGGCAGCTGCTCGGCCGTCTCGACCCGGGCGCAGAACCGGCTGACCGACCCGAACAGGGCACGGGCGTCGAGGGATCCGGCCCGTCCGCTGGAGTCCTGGAAGGCGCCGAGCCCGTCCAGCGTGGTGGGCGGCTGCCCGACCAGGGCGAGCAGCGGCACCCGGGAGGCGTGGGCCTCCGCCAGCCCGGACAGCAGGTTCGTCGCGCCGCCGCCGGAGGTGGCCGCGACCACCCCGAGCCGCCCGGTGGCGCGGGTGTGTCCGTCCGCCATGGTGACCGCGGAGAACTCGTGCTTGGCGATCACGGTGCGCACCGCGCCGTCGGTGGCGTTCAGGGCGTCGTACAGGTCCTCGATGTTCGCGCCGCCGATGCCGAACACCTGCCGGACGCCGGCCGCGGCCAGCACGGCCGCCACGTGGTCGACGGCCCGCACGGCGGTGGCCGCGGGAGCCTGGGCAGGGGCTGGCGCCGGGACAGCGGCGGGGGTGCGGGCGGGGGCGACCGGCTGCGGGGTCGTCCGGAGGTCGGTGGTCACGGAGTGGCACTCCTCTCGACCGGCGCCGCCTGCAGGACCAGGCCGGCCGGCGCCAGGGCCTGGAAGCGGCGGCGGTACTCGTTCGGGGTGAGTTCCAGCGTGCGGCCGAAGGAACGGAAGAAGGTCTCGGTCGAGGCGAAGCCGCAGCGCCCGGCGATCTGACCCACCGGCAACTTGGTGGACTCCAGCAGCTTGCGGGCCCGGGCGATGCGCATCTGCTCGATGTACTGGGCCGGCGGCGTGCCCACCTCGCGCCGGAACACCCGGGCGAAGTTGCGCACGCTCATGTTGGCGCGCTCGGCCATCTCGGGGACGGGCAGCGGCTGTTCGAGGTTCTCCAGGATCCACTCCTGGGCGGCCCGGATCGGCGGCCGGTCGGCGAGCTGGGCGTCCAGGATGGTGCTGAACTGCGACTGGCCGCCGTTCCGCTTGAAGAAGAGCACCAGGTAGCGGGCCACTTCGAGCGCGTAGGCCGCGCCATGGTCGGCCTCCACCAGGGCCAGGGCCAGGTCGATCCCGGTGGAGACCCCGGCCGAGGTCACGAAGTTGCCGTCCCAGACGAAGATCGGCTCCGGCTCGACCGTCACCTGCGGGTAGCGGCGGGCCAGTTCCTCGCAGTACGCCCAGTGGGTGGTGGCCCGGCGCCCGTCGAGCAGGCCGGCCTCGGCGAGCAGGAAGGCGCCGCCGCAGACCGACACCACCCGACGCGAACGCGCGGCCGCCCGCCGGATCCAGCACACCAGGTCCCGGTCGGCCAGCGCCTCGTAGAGACTCCAACCGCCCGGGACCAGCAGCGTGTCGATCGGCCCCTCGGCCGCCGCCAGCGGCGCCGCCTCGATCACCATGCCCGAACTGGTCCGCACCCGCGGCGCGTCCGCCGAGACGAACTCGACCCGGTAGCCGTCCTGGTCACCCGGCCGCTGCCGGTCGGCGGTGTCGAACACCTCGATCGGCCCGGCGATGTCCAGGGCCTGGGCACCGGGGTAGACCACCACAACAACTCGTCGCTGAGACACCGTCACAGCCTGTGTCCGAACCGTTGGCGGCGGCAATGACGGGTTCCTGACGAATTCGGCCATCAGGGCCGGCCATCACCCCGCCGAGCAGGGGTGATGACAGGGTGTCACGATCCGGTGTGAGGCGAGTCATACTCGCCGGTAGGGTGCTGGACGGGGAGCACTACGCGCCCGGCCGCGGTCCCGCGGTGCTCTCGCCGCCCCGGAAGCGCCGGGCCGACTCGTGGATGTGCGCCAGTCTGCGCAGGCTGAGCAGCACCGGTTCGTACAGCACGGTCAGCGCGACAGCCGCCTCGATCTGCCCGTCGGCCGTCGGCTGTTCCTGCACCGTGTCCAGGTCGAAGACGGCGAGGTCGGCGGCGAGGCGGCCGTAGGGCAGCAGGTGCGCGGTGTCGCAGGGGTAGCCGAGGCGGACCAGCGCGGCGACGGAGGCGACCAGGGTGCCGAGGGCCGGAGAGGGCTCGTCCTGCACGCAGGGCCAGCCCAACTGCTTCAGCAACGCGTCGACCGAGCCGCGGGCGGCCTCGGTCGCCTCGTCGTCCTCGGCGGGCCCCGGCGCGCGCGACAGCGCCTGGGTGGCCGCACCGAGCCGCAGGTGGTGGTCGAGCGAGGCGTCCTCCGCGGCGGCGACCACCTCGCGCGCGACGGCCACCGGCACCTTGCCGATCTGGATCAGCGCCCGCACCAGACGCAGCCGGCGCAGGTGCTCCTCGCCGTACGCGGCTTGGGTGGCGGTGACCCGCTCGCCGGGCTGGAGCAGCCCCTCCCGCAGGTAGTACTTGATCGTCGCGGCGGACACCCCGCTGCGCTCGCTCAGTTCGGCCAGTCGCATCCTCTTGCACCCTTCCCTGGATACTGGCACTATCCAAGCACGGGATAGCACAGCTATCCAACAGCCGAGTGCGGGGAGCACACCATGGCTACGACACCTGTCGCGGAGCGGGTCACGACGGCGGCCGAGGGGGACGTGGTCGTCTTCCTCATCGGCATGCGGATCAACCGCTGGCGCTCGGTGCGCCACTGGCTGCCGGTCCTGCTGGCCATGCCGCGGATGCTCAAGGAGCTCGGCCGCGCGCAGGACGACGGGCTGCTGGGCCACCAGGGGTACGCGTCCGGGCCGCGCGCCTTCACGGTCGTCCAGTACTGGGAGTCGCGGGAGAAGCTGCTCGCCTACGCCGCAGCCCCGGACCGGGAGCACCGCCCCGCCTGGGCGGCGTTCAACCGCCGGGTGCGCAGCGGTGCGGGGAGCGTCGGCATCTGGCACGAGACGTTCCTGGTGCCGGCGGGGTCGTACGAGGCGATCTACCACGCCATGCCGCCGACCGGGCTCGGCCGGGCCTACGGGGTGGAACCGGTCGCGCGGCGCGGCGAGCGGGCCGCGGACCGACTCGCCGGGCAGTGAGTGGGGGTGGAGTGAGGGCTGGGTGAGTGGTGCGCCGGGTCAGGCGCCCGCGGTCAGTCTGCGGCCCTCCGCGAGGAAGGCCAGGACGCCGCTGACGTCGCCGAGCTCACGGATCGTCCGGGCGGCGCCGAACGGCGCGTTCCAGAACTCGCCCTGCCGCGCGGTGTGCGGGCCGACGTAGGCGTACGGCTCCGGCTGGAACGCGTCGCCGGGCGAGATGCCGTAGTTGACGTCGTCGGCGGTCACTCCGATGTCGAAGTGCTCGGGCCAGATGACCGGCTCCGCGTCCGGGAAGAGCCCGCGCAGCGCGGCGTCGCCGAGCGCGAAGGCGTGCGCGAGCAGACTGGCGGCGCCCGGGTCCACCTCGATCGCGTCGACGGTGGCGACGCCCGGTCCGTCCCCGTACAGCCCGGCGGGGGCACCGACCTCGAGCCCGAGCGCCGCGCCGAGCTCGGTGCAGGTGGTCGACTCGAGGGAGAGCGCCTGCCCGGGCGCGACCAGCTCCGCGCCGATCACCCGCAACCACGGTTCGGCGCAGGTGGCGAACCCACCCGGGCAGGCCCGCAGCCGGATCGTGCCGGCGGCCCGGTACTGCGGCCCGGCCAGGACCAGTTCGGCCACCGCGTGCAGGGCGCGGCGGGTGCGTACGACCGTCTCGATGTCCATGTGGGCCTTCCTGGTGTCTCAGTCCACGATCAGCAGGCGGGCCCCCGTCGGCGCGCTCGACCGGTGGGCCTCCCGGTCGTCGGCCACCTGGTAGCTGCAGCCCGCACCGGTGGTCACCACCCGGCCGTCGTCCAGGGTCGTGACCAGTTCGCCCTCCAGCACGAAGAGCACGTGGCCCTTGCGGCACCAGTGGTCGGCCAGGTAGCCGACGCTGTAGTCGACCCGGCGCACCCGGATCGAACCGAACTGCCGGGTGCGCCACAGCGCTTCTCCGACCTCCCCCGGGTGCCGCACCGCCGGCACGGCGTCCCAGTCGGTCGAAGCGAAGTCGAACCCCGTCATCTCCATCCGGCCATGCTAGAACCGTTCGGCGGACCTGGGGGCGGTACTCCGATCATCGCCTGACGGCCCGGTCACCGCCGGACGGTCGGGCGGGGGATCCGGCTGATCACCGAGCCGATCAGGGTGCCGATCGAGACTCCGAACATGGCGGAGGCGGCCGTGACCAGCGAGTGGGCGGCGTTGCCCAGCTCGATCTGCGCGGTGTGCAGCAGGCCGAAGGATCCGGGGACCACGATCCAGAACGCGGGGAGGTAGGCCACCCGCCAGGCCGGGCCGCCGGGCAGCCAGTGCGCGACGGTGGCTGCCGCGGCGGCGGTCACCGCGCCGGCCAGGCCGCCGACGGCGGGGCCGTCCGAGGTGCCGACGGTGATCTGCGCGGTGGCGGTCACCGCGACCACGGCGACGATCCAGGGGATCGCCCGCGGCGGCACGTTCACGTTGATCACGATCCCCAGCACGGCGAGCGCCACCCCGAGGGAGATCACCCACCAGCTCGCCTGCGGCACCTGGACGTCGGCGAGGACGGAGGTCGGCATGCCGATCGCGGCGGCGGCCGCCACCACCCCGGTGAGGAAGAGGGCGAGCTGCACCGTTCCGGAGACCAGCCGGGCCGCTCCGGCGTTGGCGGCGCCCGCGGCTATCTCGGACAGCCCGGTGACCATGAGGCTGCCGGGCAGCAGGATCGCCAGGGTCGCCACGATGGTGCGCAGCGGGCCGTCGAGCAGCGAGGCCCGGGCGGCCGCCAGCACCAGCAGAGCCACCAGGAAGCCCGCGGTGACCGGCAACAGCGGTCGCAGCAGCGGCACTCTGCGCGCGAGCATGGTGAGCCCCGCCACGACGAGCGAGCCGAGCCCGGCGGCGACCACGTTCGCCGCCACCGGCTGGAGGTAGAGGCAGATCCCCACGCCGACCGGCAGCACCCCCAGGTCCGAGACCCAGGCGGGCCAGCGGGCGGGCGTCCGGCGGATCCCGTCGAGGGCCTCCAGCGCCCGGCGGCCGTCGAGTTCACCGACGCGCAGCCGGCGCACCACGTCGAGGACCTCGGCCGTCTGCTCGAACCGCAGCGGCGCGCCGACCGGCTCGAACGCCGTCCCCTCGTCCACGTCCAGGGCGATGAACAGCCCGTTGGTGAGGGCGGCGACGCGGATGTCCGGAGCTCCCAGCGCCTGCCCCAGGGCGGACAGTTCCTCCTCGACCTCGGGCACGGGAACGCCGCCGCTGAGCAGCGCCGCGCCCAGTTCGAGCAGCAGGCGGCGCCGCGGATCGGCGGGAGCGGAGGTCCCGGCCGGAGCGACGGCGGCGGGGGTGGCGGTGGAGCTGAAGGGGCCGGGCGGAGCGGCGGCGGAGCAGCCCGAGGAGGGGCCGGCGTGCGGTGGTGCGCTGAGCATGGTGCATATCGTCCCATTGGCGGCGTTCGCGCCGCGGGGCGGTCCCCCTGCTCAGTCGGCCGGTCAGTCGGCGGGCCAGTCGGCCGGTCAGTCCGCCGCGCTCTGCTGCGTGATCATCGTGATCAGCCCGGACCGGCCGTGCGCCGCCAGCTCCTGCCGCTGGCGGTCGGCGCCGTTGCCCTCCCGCAGCATCCGGTGCACCAGCGGGACCACGGCACGCGTGTCGCCCAGTTCGGCCAGCACCGGCCGGAGGTGGTCGAGCATGTCGCCGACCAGGTCGGCGGCCGGGCGGGCGAGGCCGCTCTCCGGGTCGTGCAGGGTGGTGGCCGTGCCGTACCGGGCGGCGTGCCAGCCCGCCCCGTGCAGGCTCTCCGGCGTCCGGTCGGGCAGCGGGCGGCCGGCGGCGTGTTCCCGCAGCTTGGTGACGACCAGGGCCCGGACCAGTCCGGCCAGCATCACGGCCTCGTCGGCCCGCAGCTGCACGTCCATGGCGCGCAGTTCGATGGTCGGGAAGCGGGACGACAGCCGGGCCTGCCAGTACAGCTGCCCGCGGTCGCGGATCAGCCCGGCCGCCAGCAGGTGGTCGATCCGGCGCCGGTAGTCCTCGGCGTCCGCGAAGTGCGGCGGGATCCCGCTGATCGGCCAGCGGCCGAAGACCACCGTGCGCCAGCTGGCGAACCCGGTGTCGGAGCCGTACCAGAGCGGGGAGTTGGCGGACAGGGCGATGAGCACCGGCAGCCAGCCGCGCAGCCGGTTGAGCACGGCCACGCCGGTCTGCGGGTCCGGGATGGCGACGTGCACGTGCATACCGTTGATCAGCGCCTCGTCCGCGAGCCGGGAGACGTCCCGCCTGATCGAGTGGTAGCGCGGCGCGTCCACGATCGCCGGCGGGACGGCCTCCGCGTACGGGGCGGTTCCGCAGGCGGCCAACCGGCAGCCGGTGCTCTCCGCGGCCGCCGCCAGCGCGTGGCGCAGGCGCAGCAGGTGACCGCCGACCTCGGCCAGGTCCCGGCAGACCGGAGTGGCGATCTCCACCTGCGCCTGGAGCAGTTCGTGCTGGAGCTCGGCGTGGTCGACGGCGGGGTGCAGCCCGGCCGCCGCGCGCACCGCGTCGACCCGGGGCAGCGGCAGCCCGCTGTCGGGGTCGAGCAGCAGGTACTCCTCCTCGACCCCGACGGTCGGGCGGTCCTGACCGTCCGGGTCCCGGTGGTCATCGTGCGTGACCTCGGTTCGCATGCCCACTCCTTCGGAGTACCCGCGCGCACGGCGGCCACACCGGGCGCGCACTGCTGGGCTGCGCGCCCGGTGATGCGTGCAGCCCAGCGGGGCGGGCAGCCGGGCGGCCCGCTCAGCCCTCGCCGGCGAGCTGGGCGGCGAAGCGCCGCGCCAGCCCCGTCAGCTCCGCGGCGCGGAACGCCGAGCCGTCCGGCCAGGCGTCCATCACCTGGTGGGCGCGGGCGACGTCGCGGCCCAGCAGCTCGGCGAGGAGCACCATGCGGTTGTCCTGCTGCACGTAGTCCTCGGCGAACCACGCGCCGACCGCGTCCGTCCCGCCCGCGGCCAGCACCTCCCGCAGCCGCTCGACCAGCGGCGCGAGCCAGTGGGCGCGCAGCTCGTACTCGCTGCGGCCCGCGAAGGTCGGGGCGAGGGCGGCCAGCAGCCGGTCCGGGTACTCCTCACCGTCCGCGGCCAGCTGCGGGTAGTCCTTGGCGAACTCGTCCCACTCCACGTCGAGGTCGGTGATCGTCTCGGGCACCACCGGCCAGCGGTCCGAGCGCGGGTCCGACTGCGCGAACACCTGCCGGAGCAGCTCGTACGGCAGCTCGGCCGAGCCGGCGAGCAGCACGGCGTCGTACAGGTCCTTGCCCTGCGGGTAGCTGTCGGAGAGCAGCCAGAGGACCTTCCAGGCCAGCGAGAGCTCGGGGGTGGCGGCGAGCAGCGGCCCGCTGACGCCCGGCAGGCTCTCCGGGCGCGGCTCGGCGGGCAGCGGCTCGGTGAAGACGAAGTCCAGCTGGACGGTGCCGCCCGGCACGCCCGGTGCGCTCCACGGCACCACCAGCCGGCGCCCGGGGACCCGGCCGTACGTCCAGATCCCGTCGGTCGTCGCCTGGTCGGCGTGCACCACGACCCGGTCGGAGAGCCGCTGCGCGCCCGCGGCGATCTCGCCGAGCATGCGCTCGGTGCGCGGGTCCTCGAGCTCCCAGTCGACGGGCCGGACGACGAAGTCCAGGTCGCCGGGCTCCCGGGCGGCGTCGCCGAACCAGGCGCGCAGCAGGATGCTGCCGCGCAGCACCAGGTGCTCGGCCCAGTCGGACTGCGCGACGGCGGACAGCACCGTGTTCAGCGCCTCGCGGCGGGCGGTGCACCAACGCGCGGCCACCTCGGGATCGGTGAAGGCGGGCTCGCTGGGGCGCAGCGCCCGGGTGTAGCCGGCCAGGGCCGGGTCGAAGACCGGCTGCTGGGTGACCGCCTCGTGGTCGATCGGGTGGACGCCCCTGGGCAGGCCGAGGCGCTCGCGGAGCTCCTCGCTCGGGGTCTGCTTGGGGAGCACGACCTCCTCCCACGGGCCGTACTCGAAGCCCTCCCAGTCGGCGGCCGGGGCGTTCTGGTCGCTGGTCATCGCGGTGCTCCCTGTCGGTCGTGCCCGGTGGTGTCCTGCCGTGCGGTGCGGTCGTCGGCGCCGCGGTGTTCGGCGGGGTGGTGTTCGGCGGGGCGGGCCTCGTCGATCCAGCCCGCGTCGAGCGTCTCGTCGGTGTCCAGGGCCACGAACTCCCGCTCCACCGAGGCCGTCCGGCGCCCGTCGGCGGCGAGCTCGGCGAGCAGTGCGTCCAGCCGCCGGCCGGCGGTGGCCAGCCCCACCAGGCGGCAGCGCTGGGTCACGAACCGCTCGCGAAGGCCGTCGGGGCGCACCCGGCGGGCGTTGCGGGACAGGTGGGCGCCGTGGCGGTCGGCCAGCCGGCCCAGGCGCCCGGCGGCTCCGGACTCGAACTCGGCCTCGGACTCGGCTGCGGAGAGCAGGAGTTTGACGTGGTGTTCGAAGTACCGGTGGGGGCCGAGGCGGGCCCCTTCGGCGTCCGACTGCGGCACGCCCTCGGCCCACGGCGTGGCCTCGATCTTCACCCGCAGCACCTCGAACCCCGCTCCCGCCACCCGGTCGGCGGTGCGCCGGGTCGCCGCGGCGACCTCCTCGAAGCTGCCGGACGCGCGCAGCGTGAGCATCGGCTGGGAGACGGCGGCGCCCCGGGCGAGCAGGATGTGGGTGAACTTCAGCTCGTGCTCGGCCGCCCACGCGGCGAGCGCGTCGGCGGCCGCCGCCCCCACGGTCAGGTGCACCTCGAAGTCACCGCTCAGTGCCACCCCCGGATCGGGGGTCGCCGCGGCTGCGGCCGAACGGGCCAGGTCGGGAGGGGTGGCGAACATGCGGACATGGTGCCAGGCGCCACTGACAGGCCGACTCCCGCCCGCCCACAAACGACTGGGTGGGCGTCAGGCCCCTGGATCAGGGCTCCAGGATGCGGTCGAGGCCCAGGGACACTTCGTGTAGGACCAGTCGGCTGCGCAGCTCCCGCACGCCCAGTTCGGCCTTGAGCCGGTCGATCACGGCCTCGAACTCGCGGGCGTCGGTGCAGGCCAGCCGGAGCTGGAAGTCGTAGTCGCCGGTGAGCCGCATCGCACCGATCACCTGCGGCACCCCGGCGAGCTGCGACTCGAAGGCCTTGCGGTCCACCCGCTCGCCCAGCCGGATGTCGCTGACCATCTGCATGCCGCGGCCGAACGCCTCCAGGTTCAGCTCGGCCCGGTAGCCCTGGACGACGCCGGCCGCCTGGAGCCGGCGCACCCGCTCGGCCACCGTGTTGGCCGACAGCCGGACCTGACGGCCCAGCTCCTGGTAGGTCGCCCGGCCGTCGCGCAGCAGCAGGGCGAGGAGCTCTCGATCGATGCGGTCCACGGCACCATGGTACGGATTCGTCGCCAGATCAGCAGAATCAGCGAGGATTCCTCGGCACCGGGGGCTCAGCTGCCGAGAGATCCGAGACAACTTCGGGGCCTTCGGCGCAAGAATCGCAGGCATGGAACTGCTGCTGTTTCGCGCCGCCCTGGCCCCCTCCCTGGTCCTGCTCGCCTCCCTCGTCGCACGCCGCTCGGGGCCGCGCCGGGGCGGGCAACTGCTCGGCGCCCCGACCAGCACGGGACCGTTCCTCGCGCTGACCTGGCTGGGCTCCGGGCCCGGCCGGGCCGCCGCGGCCGCGCACGGCACCGTCACGGGAACCCTGGTGGTGGCCTGCTTCTGCCTGGCCTACGGGCGCCTCGCTGCGACCCGCCGGCCGCTCCGGACGCTGCTGGCGGCCCTGGGCTGCGCGGCCGCCGGGAACGTCTGGCTGACCGCCGCGCTGACGGTGGCCGTGGTCGGCGGCGGGCTGCTGACCTGGCCCGCCACCGCGGCGGGCGCGCTGCCGCCGGGCCGGCCCCGGGCCTGGGAGATACCGGTGCGGATGGCGTTCTCGGCCGTGACCGTGCTGGCGGCGCTGGCCGCCGCCACCGCCCTGGGGTCCTTCGTCGGCGGCGTGCTGTCCGCGCTGCCGGTGCTGCTCTCCGTGATGGGCACCTCGGTGCACCGCACCGCCGGCCCGCGGGCCGCCGCGGACCTGATGCGCGGCGCGCTGACCTCGGCGGCCGGCACGCTCGGCTTCCTGCTGGTGCTCTGCTTCGCGCCGGTACCGCTCGGCCCGGGCATCGCCTTCCTGCTCGCCGGCTCCGCCCTGGTGCTGGGCGACGCGCTGCTGCGGTGCTGCGTCCTGCGCGAGGTGGGCACCGCCCGGACCGCGTGACGGGGGCTTCGCCTATGGGGGCCGCACCCACATCTCGACGGACCACTGTGGCCACGGACCACATGGGCCCGGCCCTCGGCCGTCCCTACCGTGACGGGCATGCCGAGCAGCAGAGAAGCACCACCCGCAGCGACGTTCCTGACCGGCCGCACCGCCCTGGTCACCGGGGCGGCCGGCGCGATCGGCCGGGCCTGCGCGCTGGCGCTGGCCGGGGCGGGCGCGCGGGTCCTGGTCGTGGACCGCGACGCCGAGGGCGCGCAGGCGGTGGCCGAACAGTGCGGCGGCACCGCGCTCGTGGTGGACCTGGCGGACCCGGTGGCGGTCGACGGGCTGCCGGACCGCGCCGACGTCGTGGTCAACAACGCCGGCCTGCAGCACGTCGCACCGGTGCACGACTTCCCGCCGGAGCGCTTCCAGGTGATCCACCGGGTGATGGTGGAGGCGCCGTTCCGGATCATCCGCCGCACGCTGCCGCACATGTACGCGAACGGGTGGGGACGGATCGTCAACATCTCCTCGGTGCACGGCCTGCGGGCCAGCCCGTTCAAGGCCGGCTACGTCAGCGCGAAGCACGCCCTGGAGGGGCTGAGCAAGGTGGTGGCCCTGGAGGGCGCGCCGCACGGGGTGACCAGCAACTGCGTCAGCCCCGGGTACGTGCGGACACCCCTGGTCGAGGACCAGATCGCGGCGCAGGCGCGCGCCCACGGGATCCCCGCCCGGGACGTCGTCGAGCGGATCATGCTCGAACGCTCCGCCATCAAGCGCCTGATCGAGCCGGACGAGGTCGCCCGGGCCGCGCTCTGGCTCTGCTCACCGTCCAGCGAGTACGTCACCGGCACCTCGCTGCCGCTGGACGGCGGCTGGACCGCCCACTGACCCGCGCGCCCCCGCCCGCCCACTCCCCCGAGACGGTGATCCCATGGCCGATGCCCCCAGCGCCGCGCCCGCGCCCGCCAGACCGAGCGGCCTGGCCCGCGTGGTCGGCGCCAGCCTGATCGGTACCACCATCGAGTGGTACGACTACTTCCTCTACGGCTCCGCCGCCGCCCTCGTCTTCGGCAATCTGTTCTTCCCCGAGTCCGACCCGCTGACCGGCACCCTGCTCGCCTTCCTCACCTACGCCATCGGCTTCGCCGCCCGCCCGGTCGGCGCCCTGGTCTTCGGCCACTTCGGCGACCGGGTCGGCCGGAAGAAGCTGCTGGTGGTCAGCCTGTTGATGATGGGTTCGGCGACCGCGCTGATCGGCTGCCTGCCGACCTACGCCTCGATCGGGGTCGCCGCCCCGGTGCTGCTCACCGTGCTGCGCCTGGTCCAGGGCTTCGCACTGGGCGGCGAGTGGGGCGGCGCGGTGCTGTTGGTGTCCGAGCACGGCGAGCCGGCGCGACGCGGGTTCTGGGCGTCCTGGCCGCAGGGCGGCGCACCGCTCGGCAACCTGCTCGCGGTCGGCGCGCTGACCCTGCTGTCCCACGTGCAGACGGACGCCGGGATCCTGGCCTGGGGCTGGCGGATCCCGTTCCTGCTGTCGGCGCTGCTGGTCGGCGTCGGGCTGTGGATCCGGCTGTCGGTGGAGGAGTCCCCGCTCTTCCGGCAGGCGCTGGCGAGCAGCGAGGCGCGCCGGGCCGCGGGCCGGGCGGAGCAGACCCCGCTGGTGGCCGTGCTGCGGCACCACTGGCGGGACGTGCTGGTCGCGATGGGCGCCCGGATGGCGGAGAACATCTCGTACTACGTGATCACCACCTTCGTCCTGGCCTACTGCGTCGACCAGTTGAAGCTGCCCAAGCAGACCGCACTGAACGCGGTGCTGATCGGCTCGGCGATCCAGTTCTGCCTGATCCCGCTGTTCGGCGCGCTCTCCGACCGGGTCGGGCGCAAGCCGGTCTACCTGGCCGGGGCGGTGGGCATCGGCCTCTGGATCGGGCCGTTCTTCGCCCTGGTCGACTCGAGGAGCTTCGCGCTGATCACCCTCGCGGTGACGGTGGCCCTGGTCTGCCACAGCGCCATGTACGCCCCGCAGGCCGCGTTCTTCACCGAGCTGTTCGGCACCCGGATGCGGTACTCCGGTGCCTCCATCGGCGCCCAGTTCGCCTCGGTCGCCGCCGGCGCCCCGGCACCGCTGATCGCGGTGGCGCTGCTGGCCGCGTACGGCGACGCCACACCGATCGCGATCTACGTCGGGTGCGCCGCGGTGCTCACCGTGGTCGCGCTGCTCTGTGCCAAGGAGACCCGCGACCGCGACCTGACGGCCGTCGCCCCCAGCTCCGGCCGGACAACCGGCGCCGCCGGAACGGGACTTGCCGAGGCAGCGGCCGAAGCCGACACCGGCACCGGAGCCGATGCCGATGCCGGCCCCGCCCGGACCGCGACCGGCTCCTGACCCTCCGTCGGCGCAGCGGCCGCCGACCCTCCCGTGCGACGATGGCGGCCACCATGTCCGAGCGAACCGTCACCGCAGCCCACCGCCGCCTGCTGGAACTGCTGGCCGACGGCGCCGCCGGCACCGAGGACTTCGGCCGCCCGGCGGCCCGGGCCCGCGCGGCGGGTGCCCAACCGCCCGAGCTCGCCGAGATCGAGGAGGCGACGTGGCTGGCGCTGCGCGTCCACCGGACGCTGCGCCAGCACCGCCGCCGGGAGCGCGAGCTGACCGCGCTCTTCGACACCGCGAGCGACCTCGCCGCGCTGCGCGACCTGGACGCCGTGCTGCAGTCCATCGTCCGCCGGGCCCGGCTGCTGCTGGGCACCGACACCGCCTACCTGACGATGCCGGACGAGCAGGCCGGCGACACCTACATGCGGGTGACCGACGGCTCGATCTCGCCGCTCTTCCAGTCGCTGCGGCTCGAACTCGGCAGCGGGCTCGGCGGCCTGGTCGCCCAGAGCGCCCGCCCGTACGCCACGCCCGACTACCGGACGGACGCGCGGTTCAACCACACCACCCGGATCGACGCCGGCGTGCTGGACGAGGGCCTGGTCGCCATCCTCGGCGTCCCGCTGCTGCTCGGCTCCAGCCGCACCGAGGGCGGCAAGGTGATCGGCGTGCTGTTCGCCGCCGACCGCGCCCCGCGCACCTTCTCCCCCGAGGAGGTGGCCCTGCTCGGCTCGCTGGCGGCGCACGCCGCGATCGCCATCGACACCGCGCGCGCCCTCGCCGCCAACCAGGCGGCGCTCGCGGAGCTGGCCGGGGCCAACGCGGTGATCCAGGCGCACGCCGCCGCGATCCAACAGGCCGAACAGGCCCACGACCGCCTCACCGACCTGGTGCTGAACGGCGCGGCGACCGCCGACGTGGCCGCCGCCGTCGCCGACCTGCTGGGCCGGCCGATCGCCGTCCACGACGCCACCGGCCACGGCCTCGCCCGGGCCGGCGACTGCCCCGAGCTCGCCCCGGACGCCGTGGTGGCCGCCGCGGCCGACTCCCGCGCCGCGGCCCGCGCCGTGCCGCTGGGGCCCGGCGGGCACTGGGTCTGCGCCGTGCTCGCCGGTCCCGATCCGCTGGGCAGCCTGGTGCTGTTCGACCACCCCGGCCTGGACGCCCCGGACCGGCGGCTGTTCGAGCGGGCGGGCGTGGTGACGGCGCTGCTCCTGCTGCTGCGCCGGACCGTGGCCGAGACCGAGAACCGGGTCCGCGGGGAGTTGCTCACGGAGCTGCTCACCAGCCCCGACCGCAACCCCGCCGGGCTGGTGGAGCGCGGGCGGCGGCTGGGCACCGACCTGGACGCCGCGCACCTGATCCTGGTCGCGCAGTCCCCGGCCGGCAGCCCGACCAAGCTGGCCGCGGCGGGCCTGCAACACCTCTTCGGCCGCGGCGGCATCTGCACCGAGCACGCCGGCACGACCGTCATCCTGCTCCCGCACCAGCCCGGCACCGACCCCTCGGCGGCGGCCCGCGGCACGGCGGAGCGGCTCACCCGCCTCACCGGCACGCCGGTCACGGTCGCCGCCGCCGGACCGGCCGCCGGACCGGCGGCGCTGGCCACCGCCCACGCGCAGGCCCAGCGGTGCCTGCACGCCATGCACGCCCTGGGTCGCACCGGCGAGGGCGGGTGCGCAGCGGACCTGGGGTTCGTCGGCGTGCTCCTCGGGGACGGGCACGACGTGGCGGGGTTCGTGGCGGGCGTGCTGGGGCCGCTGCTGGAGTACGACGCCCGGCGCGGCACCGACCTGGTCGGGACGCTGCGGACCTACTTCGCCTGCGGGCAGAACCTGACCCTGGCCAAGGACGAGCTGCACATCCACGTCAACACCGTCGCCCAGCGGCTGGACCGCATCCAGGCGATCCTGGGCGCCGACTGGAACAGCCCGGAGCGCGGGCTGGAACTCCAACTGGCCCTGCGCCTGGAGCTGCTGACCGGCCGCCGGTGACGCGGGCCAGGTGGGTGGCACCCGCATCGCGGGGTGGGCGGGTGTGGGCGGTCGACATGGACAGCACCCGTCGCGCTCGGGAGGGTGGGAGGGTCCGGCTCCCCCTGCGTACTCACCCCCACCCAGGAGTACCCGATGGTGCGTTCAGCAAGCAGGCACGACGTCAGAACCGGCCGGGCGCGGCGCCTCGGCGCGCTCCTCGCCGGAGCGGCCCTGCTGGTCGCGGGACTGGCCGCGGCCGCTCCGGCCACCGCCACCGCCGCTGCCCCGACCCCGGCCCCGGCCGCAGCCGCAGCCGCAGCCGCAGCCGCCGGCCTGAGCCAGGTCGGCGACTTCGGCGCCAACCCGGGCGGCCTGAACATGTACAGCTACCTGCCGGCCGGCCTGCCGGCCGACGCGCCGCTGGTGGTCGCGCTGCACGGCTGCACCCAGAGCGCCGCCGACTACTACGCCAACTCCGGCTGGCCGAAGTACGCCGACCTGGACGGCTTCGCGCTGGTCCTGCCGGAGCAACCCTCGCAGGTCAGCCCGATCATGAAGTGCTTCGACTGGGGCACCCCGTCCGACGACGGCCGCGGCCAGGGCGAGGCGCTGTCGATCTACGACATGATCCAGTACGCCGAGACGACCTACCACGTCGACCCGTCCCGGATCTACGTCACCGGACTGTCCGCCGGCGGTGGCATGGCCGCCGACCTGCTCGCCGACTACCCGGACGTGTTCGCGGCCGGCTCGATCGACTCCGGCCCCGCCGCCGAGTGCTCGACCAGCGGCATCACCGACACCGACTGCCTCTCCGGCACCACCGATCGCACGGTCGCCCAGTGGGGCAGCGCCATCAGGGACGCGGACTCCGGCTACACCGGCCGCTACCCGCGCGTCGCGATCTGGCAGGGCAGCGCCGACACCACCGTCAACCCCGCCCAACTGACCTACAGCCTGGACGGTTGGACCGACGTCTGGGGCATCGGCCAGACCCCCTCCAGCACCCGGACCCTCACCGGCGGCACCACCGAGAACAGCTACGACGACGCCACCGGCAGGCCTGCGGTCGAGACGTACTCCGTCGCCGGCATGGCGCACGGGCTGGCCGTCCACCCCGGCTCCGGCCCCGACCAGTGCGGCACCACCGGCACCTACTACCTCGACACCATCTGCTCCAGCTACTACACCGCCGCCTTCTTCGGCCTCGACGGGACCAACCCCGGCCCCGGCCCCGGCCCGGCGGCACCGACCGGCCTGGCCGTCACCGGCACCACCGGGAGCAGCGCCTCGCTGAGCTGGAACCCGGTCCCGGGCGCGGTGTCCTACGACGTCTACCGCGACGGCACCCTGGCCGACTCCGCACCCGTCACCGGCACCGGCTACACCGACACCGGCCTGGCCGCCGGGACCACCTACGGCTACACCGTCGCCTCCGTCGACGCCACCGGCACCGTCGGCGACCGGTCCGCCCCGGTCGACGCCACCACGGCGGGCGGTGCGCCCTGCTTCACCACCGACAACTACGACCAGACCCTCGCCGGCCGTGCCCACCAGAGCGGCGGGTACGTGTACGCCGACGGCTCCGACCAGCCCATGGGCCTGTGGAACGTGTTCACCACGCACACCCTGCAACAGACCGGACCGGACTACTACGTCATCGCCGACGGCCGCTGCTGACCGCCGCCCGGCGCGGGGCGGCGCGGGGCGGCGCGGAAGGCCAGTGGGCTGACTCGGCGCCGCCCCGCCCGCGTGCCGGGCGGGCGGACGGCGCGGGTGTGGCCATGATCGGGGCGGCGGGCACCGTCCGGTGCCGCGCCCGAACAGGAGGTGCCCCGGTGGCCGTTGGCGGATTGTCCTTCGAGGTGGTCGGCGTCGAGAAGCCGGACGACGCGAATGTGATCATCGGTCAGTCGCACTTCATCAAGACCGTCGAGGACCTGCACGAGGCGATGGTCGGCGTCGGCGGCCCGCTGCGCTTCGGCATCGCCTTCTGCGAGGCCTCCGGCAAGCGGCTGGTCCGCCGGTCCGGCAACGACGACGCGCTGGTGGCCCTGGCGGTGCGCAACGCGCAGGCGATCGCGGCCGGCCACTGCTTCGTGATCGTGCTGCGCGAGGGCTACCCGGTCAACGTCCTCAACGCGGTGAAGCTGGTGCCCGAGGTGTGCGGCGTCTACTGCGCCACCGCCAACCCGGTGGACGTCCTGGTCGCGGTCACCGACCGGGGCCGCGGCGTGCTCGGGGTGATCGACGGCGAACCGCCGGTCGGCGTCGAGACCGAGGAGGACGTGGCGGAGCGGCACGGGCTGCTGCGGCTGATCGGCTACAAGTTGTAGCGGCCGCCCGGTCGGGGCCGCCGCACCCCGACACGCGGCCGGCCCGGCGGCGGAACGGTCGGCCTCAGCAGCGGAAGAGTGCGGCGCCCGCCAGCGGCTCGTCGCCCGGAGCCGGGCGCAGACCGCGCAGCAGGTGGGTCAGCAGGTCGTCGAAGACCTGGTCGAGTGCCTCACCTTGGAGCATGCCGGTGGCCGCCTGGGTCGCCACGCCGTGCACGGCGGCGAAGACCGCGCCGGCGATCCGGTCGACGCCGCCCGGGCGGATCTCCCCGGCCTGCTGACCGACGGTGATCAGCGCGGTGATGTCGGCCTCCAACGGCTGCCAGGCGAGCTGCAGCGCCTCCTCCACGACCGGGTCGTGCTTGCGGGCGAAGCTCAGCTCCAGCAGGGCCGAGTGGTCGGCGGCGAAGTCGACGTAGGCGCGGGCGAAGGCGAACACCCGGGCCCGGAAGTCCTCGCCGCTGCGGGCCAGCCGAGCCCGGCAGGAGGCGGTCAGCCGCTGGATGCCGGTGAACGCGAGGGCGTCGAGCAGCGCACGCTTGTCCTTGAAGTGGCGGCTGGGCGCAGCGTGGCTGACATCCAACCCGCGGGCGAGCTCGCGCAGGGACAGCGCGTCGACGCCCTGCTCGCGCAGTGTCTGCTCGGCGCGGTCCAGCAGCGCGGCGCGCAGGTCTCCGTGGTGGTAGCTGCCCGTTCGCATGAGAGCAGCATACGTGGATGTTGGCGTTGACTACTTTGTTGCCAGTGACTACTTTGTTGGCGCCGACTACATCGCCCGAGGAGAGTCATGGACTTCGCCCGCACCACCACCCTGATCACCGGGGCCTCCACCGGGATCGGGGCGGCCTTCGCCCGTGAGCTGGCCGCCCGCGGCTCCGACCTGGTCGTGGTCGCCCGCAGCACGGACAAGCTGCGTGCACTGGCCGACGAGCTGACCACCGCGCACGGCGTCGCCGTCGAGGTGCTCCCGCTCGACCTGGCCCGGCCCGGCGCGGCCGAGCAGCTGGTGCAGCGGGTCACCGAGCTGGGCCGGGAGGTCGACGTCCTGATCAACAACGCCGGCTTCGCCACCTTCGGCCCGGTCGCCGAGAGCGCCCCGGACCGGATGGCGGCGGAGGTCCAGCTCAACTGCCTGACCCTGACCGACCTCACCGCCCGGCTGCTGCCCGGGATGCTGGCGCGGCGGCGCGGCGCCGTGGTCAACATCGCCAGCACGGCGGCCTTCCAGCCCGTCCCGCGGATGGCCGTGTACGCGGCCACCAAGGCCTACGTGCTCTCGTTCACCGAGGCACTGGCCGCCGAGGTCCGCGGCACCGGGGTCCAGGCCTTGGCGGTCTGCCCCGGCGCCACCGAGACGCCGTTCTTCGCGGCGGCCGGCGACGGCATCCCCGACCTGGGCAGGCGGCGCCGCCCTGAGCAGGTGGTCGCCGCCACGCTCGCCGCCCTGGCCAAGCGGCGCCCGACCGTGGTCGACGGCCTGCAGAACCGCCTCATGACGCTGGGGCCGCGCCTGGTCTCCCGTCGCACCGCCGTCGCCGTCGCCGGCCTGCTCACCCGCCCCCGCCGGGCAGCCTGACGGGGGGTGAGGGCGGCAGCGCTCGTGGGGCGGGCACGCGGCGCCACGGTTGGGGCGGCTGACCGGCCTCGCCCGCCCGGCCCGACCGCCTGCCACGGCCCGGGCGGCCTGAGCGAACCTCAGACCGCCGGCCGACCCGCGTGCTGCTCGCTGCTGACCGCGACCCGGATCGCCGCGTCCGCCCAGGCCGCCACCACCGCATCCGGATCGCCGCCACGAGCCGCCGCCGCGACCTCGCGCACCAGCGAGGCCGCGGTGGTCAGACCGGCGCGGGCGAGGGTGTCGGCGGCGTCGGCGAGGCGGTCGTGGGTCGGGGCGGTCAGGTGCCGCAGGCCGCGGTGGGCAGCCTCCGCGAGGGCGGCCAGCGCCTCGGACAGCGCCGCCGCGAGTGGGTCGGCCGGGCCGGGCGGTCGGCCGACCGTGGTGGGCCGTGCATCGCCGCCGCCCTTGGCGAGGTCGGGGACGGTGACCACGCCGTCGGCCAGCACGGCGATCGGGTCCAGCACGGTCCGGCCGCCCACCCGCTGCACCACGGCGCTCAGGTGGCTCGCCCCGCCGCCGGAGAGCGCCGCGGCCAGTGCGTCCAGGGCGCCCGGGCAGGTCGGGTGGTACTCGGCGCGGATCACCGCCGGGTTGCCGGCGGCGTCCCGGACGGTGGCTTCCAGGAGCTGTTCGGCCGGGTCGTAGCCGACCTCCTCGACCCCGCCGAGCTGCACCACCCGCACCGCCTCGGCGGCGATCCGGGGGCGGATCAGCCGGGGCGGCAGGCCGTCCTGGGTGCGCAGGTGCGCCGCCAGGTCGTGGACCAGCAGCGGCTCGGGCAGGTCGGCCCAGGCGGCGCCGACGGGGGTGACGCTGGTGGCGGCGACCCGGCTGCGGCCCAGGGTGAGGGTCCGGGCGGCGGTGCGGGTGATGCTCTCGCTGACCACGTTCGCGGTCGCCAGCGCGTCCAGGCGGTGGCCGGCCAGCCGGCGGGCGGCGAGCGCGGCGCCGGTGGGCGGCGGGCCGTCGGCCGGCGCGGGCCAGGAGCGGCGCAGCAGCAGGACGTTGCCGGCCCCGGGGTGCGCGAAGTAGAGCTCGGCGTGCACCCCGGCTCCGCCGCCCGCAGCACCGCCCCGGATCCGGCAGCCCAGCGCGGTGAGCCGCACCCGGCGCAGCGCGGTTTCGGCCGGCTCCCGCAGGCCGAGCACCTGGGCCCGGGCGGCCCCGCCCGCGTGCGCGGCGGCGCGCCGGCGGGCGGTCAGTTCGGCGAGCAGCAGGGCGTGGTCGGTGGGTCGGTGGGCGGCGGACCGGGCGGCGTACGCCTCGAGTTGCGCGATCAGCTCGGTGACCGCGCCGGCGGGCCAGTGCAGCGAGCGGGCGGTGAGTTCGTCGCCGAGCCGGCGCAGGTTGGCCAGGGCGACCGGGCCGGTGTGCACGGCGCCGTCCAGCAGCAGGTCGTGGACGAGCCGGAGCACGGCGTCCAGGGATGCGTCCGGTCCGCCGGCGGCAGCCGCTGCCGGTCCCGCCGATGCCGGTGCCGCGTCCGGTCCCGGTCCCGCGCCCGCTGCCGGTGCCGCGTCCGCTGCCGGGCGACCGCCGACGGTCACGCTCGGCCGGCCCTCCGCTGCCCGGAAGGCCCAGACGGCGAGCGCGACCATCTCCCCGCGGCGGGCGGCGGTGGCGTCGGTGAGGGCGAACCCGAGTTCGCCGGGGACCGGGAACCGCACGGTGCAGGCCGGGAGTTCGGCGACGGCCTGCGGGTCGGCGGGCGTGGGGTGGCGCAGCCGGGCGGTGTAGCCGCGGTCCCGGGTGCGGCGGGCGGTCGCCAGGGCGCGGGGGCCGACGGCGGCGGTCAGCGCTTCGTCGTCGACCACCGCCGGGGTCCAGGGACGGGCCGGGGCCGCGGGTGTCTCAGCGGTGGCGGGCGCGTCGGTGCCAGGCGCGTCGTTGGCAGGCGCCACGCCGGCCTCCTGGTACGCGAGGACCAGGGCGACCCGGTGCCGGCAGACCCCCGGCGCGGCGCAGCTGCAGCTGCCGCCGTCCAGCGGTGCGCCCGGCGGCAACGCGGTGGCGGTGCCGTCGGGAAAGCGGCCGCGCAGGGTGCCGTCCGGCTCGACGCAGGTCACCGGGCCGGCGCCGGCGGCGAGTTCCTTGGCCGCCCGCTTGACCAGCCCGCGGTTGGCGAGCGCGGCCAGGGTGTCGGCGTCCAGCGCCAGCAGGTCGCTGCGGGTGGCGGTCATCGGCCCAGCCTCTCGGCGACGAAGGTGGCGAGCATGCCCGGCGTCATCGCGCCCATGTGGGCGCCGACCCGGGCCAGTTGGGCGGCCAGGTCGCGGTCGTAGGCGGGGGCCGCCTCCTCGTCCAGGGCGGCCAGGCCGAGCACCGTGCTGCCCTGCTCGACCAACGCCCGCACCGCGCGGACCAGCCGGTACCGGTCGCCGCCCTCGTAGAAGTCGCTGATCACCGCGACGATGGTGCGCCGCGGGTTCTCCACCAGTCCCGCGGCGTAGTCGACGGCGCGGGCGATGTCGGTACCGCCGCCGAGCTGCACCCGCATCAGCAGCTCGACCGGATCGGTGACGTCGGCGGTGAGGTCCACCACCGCCGTGTCGAAGGCGATCAGGTGGGTCTTCAGCCCGGGCAGGCCCCACAGGCAGGCCGCGGTCACCGCGGAGTGGATCACCGAGCCGACCATCGAGCCCGACTGGTCGACCAGCAGGATCAGCTGCCACTGCTCCAGGTGCCGGCGGGTGCGGGAGTGGAAGTGCGGACGCTCGATCAGGATCCGCCGCTCGGCCGGCTGGTAGCGGCCCAGGTTGGCGCGCACCGTGCGGCGGAAGTCGAAGTCCCGGGCCAGCCGGCGGGTGCCGGGCCGCGCCGAGCGGGTGCCGGTGAGCGCCTGCCGCAGCTCGGGCCGGAGCCGCTCCAGCAGTTGCCGGACCACGGCCTCGACGATCCGGCGGGCGAGTGTGAGCAGCCGTTCGTCCATCAGGTGCTTGGTGCGCAGCACCGCCCGCAGCAGGGTGGCGCTCGGCTCGACCCGCTCCAGCACGGTCGGGTCGGTGACGATCTCCTCGATGCCGTACCGCTCGACCGCGTCGCGCTCCAGGCGCTCGATCGTCTCGCGCGGGAAGAGGCGGTGGACGTCCTCCAGCCAGTCCACGGCGGTGAGCTGGGACGGCCCGTCGCCACCTTCGCGGGTGGGCGGCGGGGTGCGCCGCACCCCGCGCCGGGCCAGGTCCTCGTCGCGGCCGTAGAGCCAGTCCAGGGCGGCGTCCTGCGCGGCGGCCGCCGGGCCGAGCGGGCCCGTCCACTGCTCCGCGGGCGCCCCGAGCACCAGCCGCCAACGCTCCAGCGCCTGATCGGGCGCGGCGGGGGTGGGGGCGCCGGCGGCCGGTACGGCAGGGACGGGCGCCGAGCCGCTCGCCCCGGTGCCACTCGCGGCGGCGCCGGGCACCGCCGCCCCGCTCGCCCCGCTCATCGCTCGCTCCGCAGGCCGTGGTGGTCGAGCAGGACGGTCACGATCTCCTCCAGGGCGCGCGCGGTGGCGATCTGCAGCGGGTCGGCGGTGGTGCGCAGCAGGGCGCGCGCCGAGCCGCGCAGGCCGCGGCGGTCGATCAGCTCCCGGGCGATCCGCTCGCGTTCGCGCGGCGGGAACCAGCCGAACGCCTGGCGCAGCGCCGGCAGGGCGATCAGGAACTCGGTGTCGGTCATGGCGCCGAGGACGCCGTCCAGTACGGCGAGCAGCGAGCCGTCCCCGCTCTCCGCCGTGGTCTCCTCCCGGGCCAGCGCGAACAGTCCGCCGAGCCAGTCCCCGAGTGTCCGCAGGTCACCGGCAGCCCGCAGCGCGGCCGCCCGCAGGTCGACCTCCCCCGCCCCGGAATCCGCAGCCCCACCCGCACCCGCACCCGCCGGCGCCAACGCCAGGTGCAACCCGAAGGCCGCGCCCCGCAGTTCGGCCGGGGCCGCCGGGTCGCGCAGCACCCGCAGCGCGATGCCGCCGGCCACCCGCGGGGTGACGGTCAGCAGCTCCGGGGCGTGGCGCAGCGCGTCGCGGACCGCGGCCAGGGCCAGCAGCCGGGCGGGGTCGCCGCCGGTGCGGTCGTGCGCGCCCTCGACCAGCCAGAGGACGCGGCTGACGGCGCCGTCCAGCACCGCGGCGAGCAGCGGACTGCGCGCCGTGCCGTAGACCCGGTCGTGCCGCCAGAGGCCGAGCGCGGTCGCGAGCACCGCGCCGAGCGCGCCCGGGTCGGGGTGCTGGTCGACGGTGGCGGCGAGGGCGGCGAGCAGCTCGTCGGTGCCGGCGGTGGCGCCGCAGAGCACGGTGTCGAAGAGCAGCTCGGCGAGCTCGGCATCGGCCGGCCCGGTGCGGTGGATCCGGTCGGTGAGCACCCGCAGCGCCGCCGCGTCGAGGGTGGCGCCGTGCGCGCCGGCCTCGATCAGCGCGGCCTCGCGGCCGGTGGCCGGGCCGGGTTCCCACTGCTCGGTGGCGACCGGGTCGGCGCCGTGCGCCGGGCCCGCGGTGCGGCGGTGGCCGGGGATGCCGAGGATCCGCAGCCGGTGCAGGGTGCGGCTGACCCGCAGGCCGTCCTCGGTGGTCAGGTCGCAGCTCACCGGCTGTTCGGCGGTGACGCCGAGCGCGGCGAGCCGGGCGGCCACGTCGTGCACCAGCGGCGGCGCCGGCGTGTCGGGGTGCAGCCGGCCGACCAGGTCGCCGCTGCAGGCGGCGACCATCTCGACCACCACCGGGTGCGAGCCCGGGGCCAGCGGGGCTCGCTCCGACCAGGGCAGCGGGTGGGTCAGGTCGTCCTTGATCAGCGCGCCGGCCAGGCCGTCGAGCAGGTCGGTGCGGGCGGGGGCCCGGTGGCCGCGCAGCGCCGCCAGACCGCCCACCAGGGCCTCGGCGGCGACCAGGTCGGCGGTGGAGACCGGGTGGCGGCGCCCGCGCAGCCGGCTGACCACCGTGCGCAGCAGCGTGTCGGCGGCCGCCGCGGGGCCCGCCTCCCAGAGCCGCTGGTAGTAGCCGGGCGAGGGCATGCCGGACTGGTAGCCGGCGAAGGCGTCCAACTGGCGGAAGGAGTACGGCACCAGGTGGCTGCCGCAGACGGCGCCGGCGGGCGGCTCGGGCAGCGCGGGCCGCCCGCTCGGCCCGGCCGCGGCGGCGCCCTCGAGGAGCCTGCGCAGCGCCGGCCGGTGGAAGCCGCCGGTGACCACCAGCACCGGCCGCTCCCCCGCCTCGGCGGCCACCGCCCGCACCCAGTCGGCCATGTAGGCCTCGCGGGCCCGGTCGCCCTGGTCGGCCTCGGCATCGCCGCGGACCAGCTCGAAGTAGGCGGCCAGCCGTTCGGCCAGGCCCTCCGGCGGCGCGACCTCGACCAGGTCGTCCCAGAGGGCGTCGACCGACTGGGTGCCGAAGTGCTCGCAGAGCCGGGCGGTGGCCGCTTCGTAGCGGGCCTCGGCGTCGGCGTAGCGGTTGATCCGGTGGGCGAACGCCGGGTGCCAGGAGGGCAGGTCGACGAAGAGGACCTCGGCGCCGGCCGCCCGGCCCTCGGTGAGCGCGACCCACTCCGGGGAGTAGTCGCACAGCGGTGCCCAGGAGGTGGCGGTGCGCAGCTCGTCCCGGTAGTGGCTGAAGACGGCGATCGGCAGTCGGTGGCCGAGCAGCAGCTCGTCCAGCCGGCCGTTCAGGTCGGCCGGGCCCTCGATCAGCACGTGGGCGGGCCGCAGCTGCCGGATGGTGTCCGCCACCAACCGCGCGCAGGCGGGCGAGTGGTGGCGGATCCCGAGGAGGACGACGGTCATGGGACCTCGCGGCGGATGGTGGGTGGGCGGCGGAGCGGTGGCCTGGGTGGGGAGTCTCAGCCCGCCAACAGGTGGCGGGCGTCGTGCAGGGCCTGCCAGTGGGCGCCGCCCCGGCGCGGCACCCGCTGCTCCAGGTAGCGGCGCAGCCGGGCCAGGTCGTCCGGGTTGTCCTTGGCGGCGGTGCCGGCCAGGCAGGCGACCAGGTCGGCCGCGCTGCCGGGCTCACCGCGCAGGAACCAGCCGCGCACGCCGACGGCGTGCGCCACCGAGACCGCTTCGGCGGTGCTCATCACGGCGGTCAACCGGTCGCTGCCCTCGCCCGCGCGCAGCTCGCGGAAGGCGGTGACCAGCACCTCCAGCAGGTCCCGGTCGGCCGGCGCGGGCACCCCCGAGCTGCGCAGCAGGTGCTCGGACTCGGCTGCCACCAGGGCGAGTTCGGTGTCCAGGTCGGGGATCGGGAAGACCGTCTCGAAGTTGAACCGGCGCTTGAGCGCCGAGCTCATCTCGTTGACGCCGCGGTCCCGGGTGTTCGCGGTGGCGATCACGTTGAAGCCCTGGCGGGCGAAGACCATGCCGTCCGGCCCGTCCAACTCCGGTATCGCCACCACGCGTTCGGAGAGCAGCGAGAGCAGCGAGTCCTGTACCTCGAGCGGGCAGCGGGTGATCTCCTCGAACCGGACGATCAGCCCCTCGGCCATCCCGCGCAGCATCGGCGCGGGCACCAGGGAGCGCGGCGAGGGGCCCTCGGAGACCAGCAGGGCGTAGTTCCACGAGTACTTGATCTGGTCCTCGGTGGTGGCCGCGCCGCCCTGCACGGTGAGCGTGGAGGTGCCGCTGACCGCGGCCGCGATCAGCTCCGAGAGCAGCGACTTGGCGGTGCCGGGCTCGCCGACCAGCAGCAGGCCGCGGTTGGTGGCGAGGGTCACCAGGGCGCGCTCGACCAGGGCCGGGTCGCCGACGAACTTGCGGCTGACGCCGGCCGCCGGGTCGCCGACGATGAACCGGCGGGCGCCGCGCAGGCTCAACTGCCAGCCGGGCGGCCGCGGATCGGGGTCGTCGGCGCGCAGCGCGGCCAGTTCGTCGGCGTACCGGACCTCGGCGGGCGGTCGCTGCAACCGCGGGTCGGTGCCGGGGTCGGCGTCGGTGCCGGGCTCGACGGCGGTGCCGGGGTCGGCGGCGGTGGGGTTCACGGGGTCGCTCCCTCGGCGCGTCACGGGGTGGTCAGCTCGGTCAGGTCGGCGAGCAGCTCGGAGGCCAGCACCGGGTCCAGTTCCGCCAGCGTGGGGTAGTCGCTCCGGCCCGACCAGTAGTCCTCCGGACTGCTGCCCAGCCAGACGCTCTCGATCCGCTGCTCGGGGTACATGTCGTGGTAGCCGGCGGCGATGCCGAACTCGGGGGCGAGCACCAGGTACCGGTTCGGACCGACCCGGCGGGAGAGCCAGCGCTCCACCCCCGCGTCCTGCGGCTCGCCACGCAGCCAGCCGCGCCGCTCCAGGCCGAGCAGCCGGCCGGTGGGCACCGTCCCGGTGTTCTCGAAGCGGGTCAGCCGGTGGCCCGCCTTCTCCTCCTCGGTCAGCTCGAAGACCGGGCGGCCGAGCTGGCGGAACGGCTGGAGGATCTCGTAGTCGGCGAACAGCTCCGACCAGGCGGCCAGCTCGGTGCCCAGCAGCAGCGGGTGGGCCAGCCGGACCACCGCCTGCTCGGGGAGCTCGAACTCCTCGTCCTGCACGTCCGCCAGGGTGTGGTCCTCGGCGACCCGGAAGGCGGTCACCGCACCGGCATCCTGATCCGTGCCGGCCGGCTCGGCCAGCCAGACCAGCCGTCGCACCAGGTGCCGGAGCAGCGGGTGGCCGAGCAGCAGCTGGCGGAACTCGGCCGCGGTCCAGGAGCGTTGCTCCACCATGGCCGTCTCCAGCCGGCGGAGCTGGTCGGCCGCCACGGTCCGGACGTCCTTCTTCAGCGCGGCGAAGCGCTTGCGCTCGGCGGGGGCCAGCCCCGGGTCGTCCTTGGCGGCGGGGGCCGGCAGGTCCTTGCGGCGGCGCCCGTCGGCGTCCAGCACGTACGGCTTCAGCTGCTCGTCGAAGCCCACGGTGAAGGTCCGGGTGCCGTAGTCGACGACGGTCGTGCCGTTCGCGTCCAGCCCGAAGTCGGGCACCAGGCGGTCGGCCAACTGCTCGCCGGACAGGCCGAGACCCGCCGCCACCTCGCCGATCTTCTGTTGGGCGCGGGCCTTGAGCGCCTTGAACTTCACCCGCTGACCGATGGCGTGCAGCTGGGTCAGCGCCAGGTCGCTGCCGATCGCGGCCAGCACGTCCAGGCCGTCCACCGCCCGCTGGTGCGCGCCGTCGCCGGGCCAGCTGCGGATCACCGGGGCGAGCCGGCTGACCGTCCCGTCGTCACCGATCCGACCCAGCGCGAACAGCGCCCAGGCGTCCTGGGCCGGCAGCCCGGCCAGCTGCCACTGGGTGAACAGCGCCCAGCCGAACTCCGCCAGCGAGGCCGGCTCGCACAGCTCCTCGACCTGCGCCAGCCCCGGGTACCAGGCGTCCCGCCGGGACAGCGACAGCATGGTGATCAGGTGCCGGACCGCGTCGTGCGGCAGCGCCCCGCCGCCGCGCACCAGCACCTGCGGCAGCAGCAGCGGGTCGGCCCAGTCACCCACCGCGGGCAGCTTGGCGGGCAGCGCGTCCACCAGCCGGTCGCCGGCCAGCAGGTCGGCCACCACCTCGGCCGGCGCGGCGCCGTACTCGGCGGCCACCGCGTGCACCGCCGCGACCCCGTGCTCCAGGGCCACCAGCCGCAGCGCCTGTTCGGCGCCGCGCCGCGCGGTGCCCGCCTTGCCGACCGCGGCCGGCACCAGCAGCCGGGCCGCGGCCAAGCCGTGCCGGGCGAACCAGGCACGGGCGGTGTCCCCGGCCGACTTCAGCCGGACCAGCCAGTCCGCCATCACCCCGGCCACCTCGAGGTCCAGGTAGGGCAGCAGCAGCGGCCCGTGACTGGCGGGTGTGAGCCGCGCCGCGTGCAGCACGGCGGGCAGCGCGTCCAGCTCGAACCGGGACGCGATCACCCACATCGCGTGGTCCCAGCCGTAGTCGTCGCTCGTCCACTGCCGCACCAGCGGCCGGGCCAGCGCCTCGTCGCCGAAGAGGAACAGCCCGATCGTCAGGTAGGCATCCAGCTTGCCCGCCCGGAGCCGCTCGGCGTGCGCGCCCCAGTCCTGCCCGGTCCGAAAGTAGTCGAAGCCGGACGGCGAGGCCGCCCAGGCCGCCCGCTCCTCGGGCAACCAGTGCATCCGCTGCTCCGGGGGCAGGGTCAGGCCCGCGACCACCCGCGGCTTGGCGGCGACGCGCTTGCGGGTCCACGGCGGGCTGGTCAGCAGCTCCGGCAGCGTCTCCGGGGCCACCTCGGGCACCCGGTCCGCGTGGTCGACCAGCGGCGCGACCACCGCGGCCTGGGCCGGCGTCAGCTCGGGCAGCCGCTCCAGCACCAGGTCGCGGTGGACGGCGACGTGGGCGGCGAGCAGCTGCGCGGCGTCGCCGCCGGGCACCGCGACCACCGCGTCGGCCAGCAGCCGCAGCGCCCGCACCGGGTAGCGGCGCATGGCGGCGGAGAGCACCCCGCGGGCCGGCTTGTACGAGGCCTGACGCGCCAGCAGACCGCGGAAGCCCTCGTCCGAGGGCAGCTCGCCCAGCGCGGCGAACAGCCCGCGCACGGTGTCGCTGTACAGGTAGGTGGCGCTCAGCGCCGCCAGCAGCACCGGGGCCAGCGCACCACCGAGGCCCTCCGCGGCGGTGGCGATGACCGCCGTCGACCAGCCCTGCCACCCCAGGTCGGGCTGCTGCTCCAGCCGGGCCAGCTGCTCGGCGGAGGAGAGCGAGCAGAGCAGCATCGACCACTCGGCCTCGGCCAGCTTGAGGCCGGGCCGGCAGCAGGCGTCCACCCAGGCCGTCTCGGTGGGCACCAGGTAGGCCGCCGCCACCAGCTTCGGCAGCTCGCCGCGGCAGTCGGCCAGGGCGGCCACCGCCGCCCGGTAGGTCTGCTCGTCGCACGCCGCGAGGCGGGCCCGCACCCGGTCGGCCGCCGGGCGGCGCTGCGCCGACCAGTGGTAGCCGGCCGGGACCGCCCGCAGGCTCGGGTTGCGGCGCTGGTGGTTGGTCGAGACGAAGTCGACCTGGATCTCGAAGAGCTCGACGCAGGCCCGCGCGGCGAACGGCAGGCCGTACTCGGCCACCCAGGCGTCGGCCGTCACCTTGTGGTCCCACTGGCCCGACTCGCCCAGCACGGCAAGCACCGCCGCGCCGCGCGGGTCCGGGTTCCCCGCCTGGTGCGCCCGGGCGGCCGCCACCAGGCCGGGGTCGCTGCGCGGCGCCGCCAGCGCCTGCTCCACCCAGTCCCGCTCGGCGTCGAGCCGGGCCCCGGAGCGCGCCACGGCGTCCCGGGCGAGCGCCGGCGGCGTGCGGCGGACGCCCCCGCGGCGCGGGAACAGCGCCCGGCGCCAGGACTCGGAGAACACCAGGGTGTCCTCGTCGGGGCGCACCTCGGGAGCGGCGGGGGCGGCCGGCTCGGCTGGATCGGCGGTCGGGGCGGCGGGGGCGGGTATCAGCGCGGCGGGCTCCGCGGGGGCGCCCACGGCAGCCACCGCCGGGGCGCCGCCGGTGGCTGCGCGGTACCCCTTGCGCTCCTTCTCCGCCACGGCCTTGGCGAGGTGCGCCTGCGCCGCCTCGGCCGTGGCGAGCTCCTTGACCTGCTCGCGCCCGGCCGTGCCGATCCGGCCATGACGCACGGTCACCACGGCCCCGTCGACCGTGGCCTCCCAGAACTTCTCCGAGCCGCCCTCGACGAACTCCCAGCGCCGCACAGCCCGCCCCTCTCCTCGAACGGTTGATCAGGTGAGGAACACTAGCGACCGCCACCGACACTCCCCCGACACGGGCCCCGGCCGGGCCCGGCCGCCCCGACCACCACCGGACACGCTGCGCAACGCTCGGCCTCCCGGGCCGTCGGGCCGCCTAGCCTCGCACCATGAACCTCCGCCCACTGCGGCAGCGGCCGCTGTCGCCGCTGCGGGAGCACCTGCGGGAGTCGTTCTGGGTCGCGCCGCTGCTGGGGTGCCTGGGGGCGGTGGTGCTCGCCGATCTGACGGCCTGGCTGGACGACCAGTTGGTCCGGCTGATGGTGTCGGAGACCGGTTCCTCGGCCGAGCTGACCGGTTTCACGGCGGCCGCCAAGAGCGTGGTCTCCACGGTCAGCTCGGCCATGCTGACCTTCATCGGCGTGGTGTTCTCGATCTCGCTGGTCTCGCTGCAGATGGCGGCCAGCCAGTTCAGCCCGCGGGTGCTGCGGTTGTACGTGCGCAGCCGGCTGACCAAGGCGACCTTCGCCAGTTGCCTGGCCACCTTCCTCTTCACCCTGCTGGTGCAGCTCGGCTACGAGGAGACCAACGACCCGCAGCGCACCGCGGCGGTGCCGATCGTCTCCACCTTCACCGCCGTCCTGCTGGTGCTGCTGAGCCTGGGGCTGTTCGTGCTGTACGTGCAGGCCACCATGCGGCTGCTGCGGGTGCCGCACGTGATCGACCGGGTCACCCGGGAGTCGCTGACGGTGCTCGCCCAGTACCGCCGGCTGGGGCCGCAGGTCGAACCGCGCAGCCGTCCCGGGCCGGGCACCACCCTGCTGCACGAGGGCCACTCGGGCGTGCTGCGGGACATCAACCCGTACCGGCTGGTCCGGCTGGCCCGCCGCCACGGCACGGTGTTCCACCTGGTGCCCCGGATCGGCGACTTCATCGCCCCCGGCACCCCCACCGTGCTGGTGACCGGCGGCAGCCCGCCCCGGCCGCGCCGGATCGCCTCGGCGCTGAACGTGGGCGTGGACCGCACCATGCACCAGGACATCGGCTTCGGCTTCCGCCAGCTGGTGGACATCGCGATCCGGGCGCTCTCCCCCGCCGTCAACGACCCGACCACGGCGGTCCAGGCGATCGACCGGATCCAGGTGCTGCTGGTCGCCCTCGGCCGGCAGGGCTTCGGCGAACTCGGCGAACTGCGCCACCGCGACCGGGACGGCACGGTCCGCCTGGTCCAGCCGGTCCCGGCGTGGGCGAGCCTGGTCGAGCTGGCGTTCACCGAGATCCGCGGCTGCGGCGCCGGCCAGCCGCAGGTCACCCGCCGGCTGGCGGCGGCACTGGACGACCTGCTGCGGATCACCCCGCCCGAGCACGTGGCCCCGCTGCTGCGCCAGCAGGAGCTGCTCGCCCGGGCCGTCGCCGACCACGTCACCGACCCGGACAACCGGGCATACGCCCTCACCCCCGACCGCCAGGGCATCGGCTGACCCGCGTACGGGTGACCCGCACACAGCTGAGCCACCATCAGGTGGCCCGGCTGCCCTGGGGCCTGGGGGGGGGGGGTTCGGAGACGGGGGGGGGGGGAGAGGAAAGAGGGGGAG
>NZ_JBNQTI010000056.1:0-46117 GCF_050325825.1 Kitasatospora sp. LaBMicrA B282 | reverse complement strand
GGGGGGGGGGGGGGGGGGGGGGGGGGGGGGGGGGGGGGGGGGGGGGGGGGGGGGGGGGGGGGGGGGGGGGGGGGGGGGGGGGGGGGGGGGGGGGGGGGGGGGGGGGGGGGGGGGGGGGGGGAGAAATTGGGAACCTTTTGGGGTAGAACCCCACGACTCCCGACGATCGGGCGGGCGCCCCCACCCAGGGTCGCCCGGCCTGCACGCCCCGACCCCCATCGGAGCGCGTCGGCCCACCTCGCCATCCCCCACGGTTGGAGCGGCGGGCACGTGATCCATCCTGCGCGCCGTCCATGGATTTCCAGTGACCGGAGTATGTCCACTTCTTGACAATCGGCCACGGGTCGGAACGGCAGGTCACGGGTGGTGTGCGGCGGCCCGTCCCCGGTGCGGCATGTCCATGGCCGCGGCCGCGGAGCGCCGTGGGGCCGTCGCCCTCGCCGGCTGGGCCGCTCGGCGTACCCTGGGAGCCTGACCCGGCCCCTGCGTTCCGCGTGCCGGGCCCATCACGCTGCCCGGCGGCCGCAGGTCACGCCACCGGGCGCTCCGCCTGGATGCAACGGGACAGAAGAGACTTCATGAGCCTGACCGGTTTGCTCGACGTCGTGGCCCGCGACGCCGCCCTCGCCGAGGCGATCGAGGCGGCGGCGGGCGGCCACCGCCCCCATCTCGACCTGGTCGGTCCGCCCGCCGCCCGGCCCTTCGTGGTCGCCGCGCTGGCCCGCTCGCTGGCCGCGGGGGCCGGCGAGCGCGGTCGCCCGGTGCTCGCCGTGACGGCCACCGGTCGGGAGGCCGAGGACCTGGCCGCCAGCCTGCGCTCGCTGCTGCCGCCGGACGCGGTGGCCGAGTTCCCCGCCTGGGAGACGCTGCCGCACGAGCGGCTCTCGCCGCGCTCGGACACCGTCGGGCGGCGGCTCGCGGTGCTGCGCCGGATCGTCCACCCGCTGGCCGAGGACGTCACGGCCGGCCCGCTGCAGGTGGTGGTGGCGCCGGTCCGCTCGGTGCTGCAGCCGCAGGTCAAGGGGCTGGCGGAGCTGGAGCCGGTGGCGCTGAAGCACCGGGACACCGCGGACCTGGCCGAGATCGCCCGCCGGCTCTCCGCGGCCGCCTACGCCCGGGTCGAACTGGTCGAGAAGCGCGGCGAGTTCGCGGTCCGCGGCGGCATCCTGGACGTCTTCCCGCCGACCGAGGAACACCCGCTGCGGGTGGAGTTCTGGGGCGACGAGGTCGAGGAGATCCGTTACTTCAAGGTGGCCGACCAGCGGTCGCTGGAGATCGCCGAGCACGGGCTGTGGGCGCCGCCCTGCCGCGAACTGCTGCTCACCGATCAGGTCCGGGCCCGGGCCGCCGAGTTGGCCACCGGGCACCCCGAACTCGCCGAGATCCTGGGCCGGATCGCCGAGGGCATCGCGGTCGAGGGCATGGAGTCGCTGGCCCCGGTGCTGGTGGACGACATGGAGCTGCTGCTGGACGTGCTGCCGGCCGGCTCGGTGGCGGTGGTCTGCGACCCGGAGCGGGTCCGCACCCGGGCCGCCGACCTGGTGGCGACCAGCCAGGAGTTCCTGCACGCCTCCTGGGTGGCCGCGGCGGCCGGCGGCGAGCGGCCGATCGACGTCGAGCAGATCGACGTCTCCGCCGCCTCGCTGCGCTCGCTCGCCGAGGTGCGCGAGCACGCGGCCGAGATCGGTCTGTCCTGGTGGTCGGTCAGCCCGTTCGCCACCAGTGACTCGGACGTCAGCGCCATCCTGGAGTTCGACACCAACACGCTGACGCTGGGCATGCACGCGGTGGAGGCCTACCGCGGCGACACCGCGCGGGCGATCGCCGATGCCAAGGAGCGACTGGCCGCCGACTGGCGGGTGGTCATGGTGACCGAGGGTCAGGGTCCGGCCTCCCGGCTGGCCGAGGTGCTCGGCAACGAGGGCATCCCGGCCCGGCTGGTGCCCGAGCTGCTCGACGCGCCGACCCGGGACGTGGTCTACGTCAGCTGCGGCTCGATCGAGCACGGCTTCGTGGACGAGGCGCTCAAGCTCACCGTGATCACCGAGACCGACCTGTCCGGCCAGAAGTCCTCCACCAAGGACATGCGCCGGATGCCCTCCCGCCGGCGCAACGCGATCGACCCGCTGGCGCTGGCCGCCGGCGACTACGTGGTGCACGAGGCGCACGGCGTGGGCCGGTACGTCGAGATGGTGCAGCGCACCGTGCAGGGCGCCACCCGCGAGTACCTGGTGCTGGAGTACGCGCCGGCCAAGCGCGGCCACCCCGGCGACCGGCTCTTCGTGCCGACCGACCAGCTCGACCAGGTGACCAAGTACGTCGGCGGCGAGGCCCCGACGCTGCACCGGCTGGGCGGCGCGGACTGGGCGAAGACCAAGCAGCGGGCCAAGAAGGCGGTGAAGGAGATCGCCGCCGACCTGATCAAGCTCTACTCGGCCCGGATGGCGGCCCCCGGCCACACCTTCGGCCCGGACACCCCCTGGCAGCGCGAGCTGGAGGACGCCTTCCCCTACGCGGAGACGCCGGACCAGCTGACCACCATCGCCGAGGTCAAGGCGGACATGGAGAAGTCGGTCCCGATGGACCGGCTGATCTGCGGTGACGTCGGCTACGGCAAGACCGAGATCGCGGTCCGGGCGGCCTTCAAGGCGGTGCAGGACGGCAAGCAGGTGGCGGTGCTGGTGCCCACCACGCTGCTGGTGCAGCAGCACTTCTCCACCTTCGCCGAGCGGTACGCCAACTTCCCGGTGGTGGTGAAGGCGCTCTCCCGGTTCCAGACCGACAGCGAGGCCAAGGCGGTGCTGGAGGGGCTCTTCGAGGGCTCGGTGGACGTGGTGATCGGCACCCACCGGCTGTTCTCCTCGGAGACCCGGTTCAAGGACCTCGGCCTGGTGATCGTCGACGAGGAGCAGCGCTTCGGCGTCGAGCACAAGGAGCAGCTGAAGAAGCTGCGGGCCAACGTGGACGTGCTCACCATGTCCGCGACCCCGATCCCGCGCACCCTGGAGATGGCGGTCACCGGCATCCGCGAGATGTCCACCATCACCACCCCGCCGGAGGAGCGGCACCCGGTGCTGACCTTCGTCGGCCCCTACGACGAGAAGCAGATCTCCGCCGCGATCCGGCGCGAACTGCTCCGCGAGGGCCAGGTGTTCTACATCCACAACCGGGTCGAGTCGATCGACAAGGCGGCGGCCCGGCTGAAGGACCTGGTCCCGGAGGCGCGGGTCGCCACCGCGCACGGGCAGATGGGGGAGACCCAGCTGGAGAAGGTGGTGGTCGACTTCTGGGAGAAGGAGTTCGACGTGCTGGTCTCCACCACGATCGTCGAGTCCGGCATCGACATCTCCAACGCCAACACGCTGATCGTGGAGCGCGGCGACACCTTCGGCCTCTCCCAGCTGCACCAGCTGCGCGGCCGGGTCGGCCGCGGCCGGGAGCGCGGCTACGCCTACATGCTCTACCCGCCGGAGAAGCCGCTCACCGAGACCGCGCACGAGCGCCTGGCCACCATCGCCCAGCACACCGAGATGGGCGCGGGCATGTACGTCGCGATGAAGGACCTGGAGATCCGCGGCGCCGGCAACCTGCTCGGCGGCGAGCAGTCCGGGCACATCGCGGGCGTCGGCTTCGACCTCTACATGCGGATGGTCGGCGAGGCGGTGGCGGAGTTCCGCGAGTCGCTGGCGAGCGGCGGCGAGGTCGAGGAGGAGCCGCTGGAGGTGAAGATCGAGCTGCCGGTGGACGCCCACGTGCCGCACGACTACGCCCCCGGGGAGCGGCTGCGGCTGCAGGCCTACCGGTCGATCGCGGCGGTCAACTCCGAGGCGGACATCGAGCAGGTGCGGGCCGAGCTGACGGACCGTTACGGCAAGCTGCCGGACCCGGTGGAGAACCTGCTGCTGGTCGCGGCGCTGCGGCTGTACGCCCGGCGCTGCGGCGTCGCGGACATCACCTTGCAGGGCAACTTCGTCCGGTTCGGGCCGGTGGAGCTGCGCGAATCGCAGGAGCTGCGGCTGAACCGGCTCTACCCGCGCAGCCAGGTCAAGGGGACCACCTCGCAGCTGCTGGTGCCGCGGCCGACCACGGCGCGGATCGGCGGCAAGCCGGTGGTCGGGCGGGAGCTGCTCGCCTGGTGCGGGACCTTCCTGAGCACCATGTTCGAGGAGCTGGCGGCGGGGAAGAAGTAGGCGTTCTCGCAGGAGGCGAGGTGAGCGGCGGGCGGCCTTCGGGTCGTCCGCCGCTCTTCTTGGTGTGCGCGGCGCTTGGTGTGCGCGGCGCTTGCGTGGACCCGGTGCGGTGATCAGGTGTGCGGTGGCCCGGTGTGCGGTGGTCGGGTGCGCGGTGATCAGTTGAGGGTCCACTGGCCGGTCTGGTCGGCGAAGCCGCTGTCCAGGCCGAACTGCGCCTTGACGATCTTGGCGGTGGCGGGCACCTCGAAGGTGACCACGCCGAGCGCGCTGTCGCCGGGGGCCAGGTTGACCGGGGTGGCGAAGGCCTGCCCGGCGGTGGTGTCGGTGACCGCCTCCGCGCCGTAGGACTGGCCCTGGTCGTCGACCACCTTCGCGCCGTTCTCCGGCGCGTCGCTGTAGGCCGCGGTGCCCGTGTTCTTGAGCCGGAACTGCACCGCGATCCACCGCTTGCCGTCGGCGGGCTTGAGGTAGCCGTCGGTGCTCTGCACGTTGTCGGTCACCTTGACCACGGTCACGTCGTCGGACGCGCCCTTGTCCATGCCCTTGAGGCCGATGGTGTCGCCGACCTTGGCGGTGCTGGACGGCTTGCTGCTGTTGCTGCCGGCCGCGGGGCTGCCGGGGGTGCCCACGCCGGAGGTGGAGGCGGCGGCGGAGGTGGCGCCGGCGGCGGCCTTGGGCTTGGTGGTGACCGAGCTCCCGTTGTCCGGGCCGCAGGCGGTGGTGGCGAGGGCGAGCAGGGTGCCGCCGGCCAGCAGTGCGACGGAGGTGGAGCGGCGGCGGGCGGTGGCGGTGCTGCGCATGGCTGGTTCCTCGGTTCGGTCGATGGTCCGGGTGTCCCGGTCGGGGCGCCCCGTTCGGCGATGGCTCCATCAGAGCAGATGACTGTGAACGTCGTCAACAGTAAAATGGAGAAGTGCTCTGTTCACGCGTGAACATGGATCTCCGAGTCGGCTGGCTATGCTGGGTGATCACACGCCGTCGTCCAGCGAGGAGCCGCCATGCCGCCGAGCCCTGAGGTGACCGCCGTCGAGATCGCCCGGCTGGCCGGGGTCGGCCGGGCCGCCGTGAGCAACTGGCGCAAGCGGCACGCCGACTTCCCGCAGCCGGTGGGCGGCAGCGACAGCAGCCCGACCTTCGCGCTCACCCAGGTCGAGGAGTGGCTGCGGCGCCAGGGCAAGCTGGCCGAACTGCCGCTGGCGGAGCGGTGCCGCCGGCAACTGGACGCGCTGCGCGACCCGGCCGGCCACCCCGCGGCCCCGTTGCTGCCGGCCGGCGCCTTCCTGCTGCTGCTGCACCGGGCGCCCGAGCGCTGGGCGGAGCTGGCCGGTCAGTCCGACCCCAAGCTCGCCCTGGCGCTGCCGCGGGCGGTCGGCGAGGTGGTGCGGGCCGCACTCGGTGAGCAGGCCGGGGAGCTGGAGCTGCCGGCGCTGTACGGCAGCACGCAGCTGGAGCTCTGCCGGCTGCTGGCCGAGCTGGCTGCCGGGGAGTCGCCGGCCGGGGCCTACGAGGCGCTGCTGGCCGGTGCGCGGCAGGTGCACCAGCTGCCGGGTGAGGCGGCGGCGCTGCTGGTGGCCCTGGCGGGGGACGCGCTGTCGGGGGAGGGCGCTGCCGCGGGAGAGGACGGCGCGAAGGGGGAGGGCGGCGCGTTGCTCGACCCGAGCTGCGGGCTCGGGCAGCTGCTGCTCGCGGCGCCGGTCGCCGGCGTGCGGCACGGGCAGGAGCGGGACGCGGTGACGGCCGGCGCCGCGCTGCTCCGGCTCGCCCTGCGGACCCCGGCCGCGACACCGGGCCCGCTGCCGCTGCTGGTCCGCGGCGGGGACGCGCTGCGGGCCGACGGCCACCCGGGGCTGCTCGCCGACGCGGTGCTCTGCCGGCCGCCGTTCAACGAACGGGACTGGGGGCACGAGGAGTTGCGCTACGACCCGCGCTGGCTCTTCGGCCAGGCACCGCCCCGCGGCGAACCCGAACTCGCCTGGTTGCTGCACTGCCTGGCCCACACCCGCCCCGGCGGCCTGGCCGCACTGCTGCTGCCGCCCACCGTCGCCTCCCGCCGCTCCGGCCGCCGGCTGCGCGCCGAGCTGCTGCGCGCCGGTGCGCTGCGCGCGGTGGTCGCGCTGCCCGCGGGCGCCGCCCCGCCGCACGGCGTCCCGCTGCACCTGTGGCTGCTGCGCCGGCCCGACCCGCAGCAGCCGCCCGCCCGGCGGCTGCTGCTGCTCGACGCGACCGCCGAGCAGCCCGAGCAGTTCGACTGGCCGACCCTGCACCGGACCGTGCTGACCGGCTGGCAGGCCTTCGACCGGGGTGAGGCGGTGGACCGTCCGGGAGCGGCCCGGGTGGTCGACTCGATCGAGCTGCTGGACGACGACACCGACCTGGCCCCCGCCCGCCACCTGCCTCCGCCGCCCGCGCCGGGCGGAGCCACGGGCGTGGACCGGCTGCGCGGGCAACTGGCGGAGCTGCTCGGGCCGTTGGCAGAGCTGGATCGGGCACTGCCGGCGGTGACGGCGGCAGCGGCCGACCCGGGGGCCGGCCCGCTGCTGACCACGCTGGGGGAACTGGCGCGCGGCGGGGCGCTGGAGCTGTTCTCCTCCGGCACCGGCCCGGCCACCCGGCTGCCCGCCGAGGCCCCGGGAACCACCGCGGTGCTCACCGACCAGGACCTGGCGGCCGGGCGGGGGCCGAGCCTGGCACTGGCCGAGCCGGACCAGGCCGCGGTGCTGGCCCGCCCCGGCGACGTGCTGGTCCCGGTGCTGGGCGGCGGCACCGCACTGGTGGTGCGGGCCGGCGAGCCGGCGGACGGCGCGGCGCTCGGAGCACGGCTGCACCTGCTGCGGCCGGATCCGGCGCTGCTCGACCCCGAGTTCCTGGCCGGCCGGCTGCGCTCCACCGCCGCGGCCCGCACCGCCGCCACCCACGCCTCCACCACCGCTCGGCTGGACGTCCGCCGGGTGCAGCTGCCGCGGCTGCCGGTGGCGCAGCAGCGGGTGCTGGGCGAGGCGTTCCGCCGGGTCGCGGCCTTCGAGGCGGGGGTGCGGCAGGCGGCGGAGCTGGCACGGGAGTTGGCGCAGCAGCTGACCGACGGGCTGGCGGAGGGGGTGCTCGGGGTGGAGTGAGGGGTGGCGTGCGGGATACCGCCCGGGATGGGGCGGGGTCACGGGCCGGTAGCGGTGTGCGCAAGGCCGGGCGCGGGTGGGGGCGCGGGCGGTACCTTGGTGAAGATCATCGTCGGGGACCACGTCGCGGGGGCGGATACGCATGGCAGGCCAGTTTCCCGGGCAGTTCGGGCCGGCACCGGTGCCTCCGGCGGGTCCGGCGAAGGGGCCGTTCGGGATCGGCGGCAAGGTGCTGTTCTGCCTGATCGGGGTGGGCTCGATCGGGCTGCTCGGGTTCGTCCCGGCACTCGCGCTCGCCATCCGGCACCGCCGGCGGGCCGACGTGGCGGGGGCCGTGGTGTTCGCCGGGCTCTGGCTGCTGATGGTGGTCTGCGCGGCGGTGGCCGGGGCGAACCGGCAGGCCACGGTGCCCAACACCATCGGGATGGTCACCATGGTGGTGCTGATCCTGGCGGCGCCGACCCACTTCCTGCTGATGGACCGTCGCGGCCGGACCGCGGGTCAGGCGCCGCCGGGGTGGGGGGTGGCGGGGCCGAACCCGGAGGTCCTGCCGTACCCGCCGGCGAGGCAGCCGGCACCGCCGTACCAGTGGCTGGAGGTCACGCACCCGCAGTACGCGCAGCCGCAGTGGGCGCGTCCGGATCACGCGCAGCGGGGGTACGCGCAGCCGACCCCGCCGCCGCAGCCGGTCCTGTCCCCGCACCCGTCTCCGACCCCGCACCCGACCCCGGTCCCGCCGGTTGCCGAGCCGGCCGACCGACCCGTCCAGACGCCCACCGAGGAGCTCCGGCAGCTCGGTGAACTGCTGCGCCGGCAGGCCGAGGGCGGGCAGCAGTGAGTGCCGCCGCGGAACGGGTGATCGGCGGACGCTACCGGCTGGCGGAGAAGATCGGCCACGGCGGGATGGGCCAGGTCTGGGCCGGTTACGACGAGCGGCTCGACCGCCGGGTGGCGGTCAAGCTGCTGCGCACCGAGTCGCTGCTGGGCGGCCCGGGCAGCGGGGAGCCGGCCGACCGGGAGGACGAGCTGCGCCGGCGGTTCCTGCGCGAGTGCCGGATCACCGCGGGGCTGGACCACCCGGGACTGGTCACGGTCTTCGACGCCGGCGAGGACGCGGGCGAGCTCTACCTGGTGATGCAGCGGCTGCCCGGGGTCGGACTGGGCGACCTGATCGCCGAGGAGGGCCCGTTCCCGATCCCGTGGGCGGTCTCGGTGGCCGCGCAGATCTGTGCCGCGCTCTCGGTGGTGCACGCGGTGCCGGTGGTGCACCGCGACCTGAAGCCGAGCAACCTGATGGTCCGTCCGGACGGCCGGGTGGTGCTGCTGGACCTGGGCATCGCCACCGCGCTGGACGGCAGGCACACCCGGCTCACCATGACCGGCGTGCCGATCGGCAGCCCCTCCTACATGGCCCCCGAACAGGCGCTCTCGGGCGTGGTGGACGCCCGCACCGACCTCTACGCACTGGGCTGCCTGCTGCACGAGATGCTGGCCGGCGAGGAGCCGTTCCGGGCGCCCACCGCGCTCGGGGTGCTGCGCCGCCAGGTGGACGAGGCACCGGAGCCGTTGCGCCGGCGCCGGCCCGAGGTGCCGGCGGAGCTGGAGGTGCTGGTGCTGGACCTGCTGGCCAAACCACCGGCCGACCGCCCGGCCGACGCGCAGACGGTGTACCAGCGGCTCGGCCCGCTGCTGCCCGCGGCCCTGGCCGGGCCGTGCCCGCCGTACGGGCCGCAGCCGGACCCGACCACGCCGTTCCACTACCCGCACCGGCCGCTGCCGTGGAGCACGGTGGCGGGGGCGGGCGGTGGCACCGGTGCTGCTGCGGCGGTGCCGGCGGGGGCGGCGATGATCTTCCCCGCCGTCCAGGCCGGGCCCGCTGCGTCGGGGGTGGCCGGGGTGCCGGCGGTAGCCGCAGCGGCGGACGGCCCGGCTGCACCGGCCGACCTGGCCGCCGCCTGTGCCCAGGTCTCCGACCTGCTCGCCGAGCACCGCTACGCCGAGGTGATCGACCTGGCCGCCCGGCTGCTCCCGGTCGCCCGCGCCACGCACGGGGACGGCGCGCCGCTGGTCGGCACGCTGCGCACGATCTACGCCCGCACCCTGCTTCAGGAGGGCCAGTACCGGGCGGCGCTGCCGGAGTACCAACTGCTCGCCGCTGCGGCGACGGCCGCGGGCGGACCGCTCGACCCGCAGGCACTGGACCACCGCCGCAAGGCCGCCGCCTGCCTGGAACAACTCTGCCGCGCCCCCGAGGCGCTGGCCGAGTACCGCGCCCTGCTGGGCGACCACACCACCCGGTTGACCAGCGGCCAGGACACCGACCCGGCCCGCTGCTTCGACCTGCGCGAACGGATCGGCCTGCTGCTGGCGGGCGCCGGGGACGCCGAGGGCGCCTGGGAGTGGCTGCTCGCGCTGCTCTTCGACCGCGAACCGCTCCAGGGCCCGCACCACCCGGAGGTCCAGCGCCTGCGCAACCACCTGGACCGGCTGCAGCACCACCGCCGCACCGGCCTCCAGCCCCTGGACCCGCGCACCGGCAGCTGGCCCCGTCCGCAGCCGCCGGGCGGGCGGTAGCGGTTCCGGGTCAGCCCGACTCGGTGCTGATCACCATCGCCCGGCCACGAATTGATGATGAGTCAGGTGATCTGACCGTGCTCACTCATTCGGTGCAACATCTGGGCAACCCGCACCCCGCCTCTCTATCCTCGTGTCCCGTCAGGAGTCAGACGCCACCGCAGCCCCGCCCGGGAGGCCCCGCGTGATCCGCAGTTACTCCGTCCTCCGCTCCCGCCCCAGCCGGCCCGAGCTCCGGTCTGAGCTCAGGCCCGAGCTCCGGCCCCGCTCCCGAGGGCGGCGGCTGCTGCCGGCCGTCGGGGCGGTGCTGGTCGCCGCGGTGCTGGCCGGGTGCGGCAGCCAGCCGCCGCGGCCCGGGGCGGCGGCGCTGGTCGGCCACGACAAGATCAGCGAGGCGTCGGTGCAGGCCCGGGTGGCCGACTTCCGGGCCCAGGCGTCCCGGCTGCCGGGCAACGGGCCGTACCAGGACCCGGCCGGGTTGGTGTCGATGACCGTCAACGGGATGGTCTTCAGCGACCTGGTGGACCACGCGCTGGCCGACCACCAGCTGAGCGTCACGCCCGGTGAGGTGGCCCAGCTGCGGGCCGACGAGACCCAGGCGGCCGGCGGCGAGGACGCGCTGGAGCGGATGCTGCTGCTCAAGTACGCGGTGCCGGCGCAGGACATCGACGCCTACTTCCGCGAGCAGGTGGGCCTGCAGAAGCTGGCCGCGCTCGGCGGGCAGCAGGTGGCGACCATCGAGGGGAACCGGACGGTCAACCAGTTCCTCACCCAGGCCGCCACCGAGCTCAAGGTGACGGTGAACCCGCGCTACGGCCGCTGGGACGACCAGCAGTCGGTGCTGGACCAGCCGGGCGAGGACTGGCTGCCGCAGTCCGGGGCCGCCTCGTAAGTCCGGGGCGGCCTCCTCGCGGTAGGTTCGAGGGGTGGACACGGACACCCCGCAGAACGACGTCGCGAAGACGGCCGGCACCCCGAAGCTGACCCTGCTCACCACCACCCACCGGATCGCCCCCGGCCTGCTCAGCTGGCCGGCCTGGTCGGCGCTGCACGCCGCGCCGCTGGTGCTGGCCGCCGACCCGCAGCACCCGCAGCTGCCGGCGCTCGCGCAGGCCGGGGTGGTGGTCGAGCAGCTGCCCCGCAGCACCGCCCCCGCGCTGGCCCGCGCGCTCGTCGAGCGGGCCCCGGTGGTCTTCCTGGGCAGCCCGGACGGCGACCCGGGGCTGACCGACGCGCTGGCCCGGATCGCCGTCGAGGAGGCCGGCCGGGCGCCGGAGATCGAGCTGTTGCCCGGCTCCTACGACCTGCCCGGCGCCCGACTGCTCGACCTGGTCGCGGTGATGGACCGGCTGCGGTCGCCCGGCGGCTGCCCGTGGGACGCCGAGCAGACCCACGAGACGCTGGTGAAGTACCTGGTCGAGGAGGCCTACGAGCTGGTCGAGGCGATCGAGGAGGGGGACCGGCAGACCCTGCGCGAGGAGCTGGGCGACGTGCTGCTGCAGGTCTTCTTCCACTCCCGGATCGCCGAGGAGCACGCCGAGGACCCGTTCACCATCGACGAGGTGGCCGGAGAACTGGTCGAGAAGCTGATGTACCGGCACCCGCACGTCTTCGGCGACTCGGACGCGAACACCGCCGACCAGGTGGAGGCGAACTGGGAGGAGCTCAAGGCGGCCGAGAAGCAGCACCGGGAGTCGGTGCTGGACGGGGTGCCGGCCGGTCTGCCGGCGCTGGCCTACGCGGCCAAGCTGGTCTCCCGGGTGCGCCGGGCCACCGAGGAGCAGCGGCAGCGGCTGGCCGGGGTGCCGGACGCGCCGTACGCGTTGCCGGCCGAGCTGACCGAGGAGACGGTGGGCGCGCTGCTGCTGGCCGTGGTGCAGCGCGCGCACGACGCCAAGGTGGATCCGGACGCGGCGCTGCGGGCGGCCGCGCGGGGTTACCGGGACGCGGTGCGCTCGGCCGAGGGGCTGTCGGCCAGCTGAGTCGCCGCCGCCCGCTGGCGCGGGACGACCTCGCCGATCGCCTCGCCCAGCGGGTCCAGCAGCTCGGCCAGCCGGTCCAGCTGGCCAGGCAGCTCGGCCATGGTGACGATCCGCTCGCCGTCGGGGCCGGCCACGCAGAAGAGGTCGATCGGACCGAGGTGCTTCTCGGCGGTGACCACCAGGGCGGCGATGTCGCTGGGCTGGTGGACGTCGGAGCTGACCCCGATCACCGGGCAGCCGGGCCGGTCCAGGGCGGCGGCCAGGTCCTCGGCGACCCCGGGGTGCGGGTCGGCGACCAGCAGGCCGGCGGCGCCGGCCGCGGCGAACCGGCGGGCGGGCGCGTCGCCGTCACCGCCGTCGAGTACCGCGATGACCACGACTGCCCCGGCTACTCGCATGGCCTGCTCCTCCCTGAGGGACGCCGCCGCACCGGGCGCCCGCACACGTACCGGAGGATCGTAGGCTCTCCTGACCCTCCGCAACAGGGATTACCCGCCAGGTGACCAGGCTCACTCCTGCCCGGGACGGGTTACCGTCGAGGCATGCCGGAGCCGCTCGAGTCTTCCCCGCCACCCCTGTTCACCTGGGAGTTCGCCGCCGACCCCTACCCGGCGTACGCCTGGCTGCGCGAACACGCCCCCGTGCATCGGACCACCCTCCCGAGCGGTGTCGAAGCCTGGCTGGTCACCCGGTACGCGGACGCCCGGCAGGCGCTGGCCGACGCCCGGCTCTCCAAGAACCCGGCCCACCACAGCGAGCAGGCGCACCGCACCGGCCGGGTGGGGATCCCGGGGGAGCGGCAGGCGGACCTGATGACCCACCTGCTGAACATCGACCCGCCGGACCACACCCGGCTGCGCCGGCTGGTCTCCAAGGCCTTCACCCCGCGCCGGGTGGCCGAGTTCGAGCCGCGGGTGCAGCAGCTGACCGACCGGTTGATCGACGGCTTCGCGCAGCGCGGCTCGGCGGACCTGATCCACGAGTTCGCCTTCCCGCTGCCGATCTACGCGATCTGCGACCTGCTCGGCGTGCCGGCCGAGGACCAGGACGACTTCCGGGACTGGGCCGGGATGATGATCCGACACGGCGGGGGTCCGCGCGGCGGGGTGGCCCGGGCGGTCAAGAAGATGCGCGGCTACCTGGCCGAGTTGATCCACCGCAAGCGGGCCGACCCGGGCGACGACCTGATCTCGGGTCTGATCCGGGCCAGCGACCACGGCGAGCACCTGAGTGAGAACGAGGCCGCGGCGATGGCCTTCATCCTGCTCTTCGCCGGCTTCGAGACCACCGTGAACCTGATCGGCAACGGCATGTTCACGCTGATGCGGCAGCCGGCCGAGCGGGACCGGCTGCAGGAGTCGCTGCGCCGCGGCGAGCGCGCCCTGCTCACCACCGGGGTGGAGGAACTGCTGCGCTACGACGGGCCGGTGGAGCTGGCCACCTGGCGGTTCGCCACCCGCCCGGTGACCATCGGCGGGGTGGAGATCCCGGTCGGTGACCCGGTGCTGGTGGTGCTGGCCGGGGCGGACCGCGATCCGAACAGGTTCGAGCACCCGGACGTGCTCGACCTGGCCCGCAGCGACAACCCGCACCTGGGCTTCGGGCACGGCATCCACTACTGCATCGGCGCCCCGCTGGCCCGGTTGGAGGGGCAGGCGGCGCTGGCCACGCTGCTGACCCGGCTGCCGGACCTCGCGCTCGCGGCGGACCCGGCCGAGCTGCGCTGGCGCGGCGGTCTGATCATGCGCGGACTGCGCGAACTTCCGGTTTCTTTCACTCCGGAGAAAGAGAACGGTCAGGCCCGTTAAGGCATCTGACGTTATGTCGTCAGATGCCAATTCAGGATCGTCTGAATGCGCATCAAACCGGACAAAGCCGAGCGGTTAGTAGGCGACCCACGACTGCCCGTGATTCCGGTGTGATGTGGGCGATATGAGCTTGTGATTGCTCCGTCAATCTGCTTACCCTCCCAGGAGTTCGCAGCTGCGAACCCCGCGCGCGGTACGCCGAGTCCTGCCCACCGCGCCGTCGGGACACCGACCTACACCTGGGGCAGGGGCGGGGGACCCACGATTTCTGCCGGATCCCTCGGCTAGGGGTGAAGCCGCGTCAAGCGGCCGGGCCAACCTCACGGGCCCGAACCCGACAGCTCACCTCGCAGGCGTCCGGAGAGGGACAGTTCATGCTGCTCAAGGGCAATGGTCGCCATCGTCGTCGCACCCAGGCCGAGAAGGCGGTCGCCGCGGCGGGTGTCGTCGGGGCGGGCCTGGCGGTGCCGCTGCTCACCGCGACCGGCGCGCACGCGGCCCCGGTCTCGGTCTGGGACAAGGTCGCCAACTGCGAGAGCACCAACGACTGGTCGATCAACACCGGCAACGGCTTCTACGGCGGCCTGCAGTTCACCTCCTCGACCTGGGCCGCGTACGGCGGCACCCAGTACGCGCCGCAGGCCGACCAGGCCAGCAAGGCGCAGCAGATCTCGGTCGCCGAGCGGGTGCTGGCCGACCAGGGGCCGGGCGCCTGGCCGGTCTGCTCGGTGGCGGCCGGGCTCTCCCGCGGCGGTGCGCCGGCCGCGGTGGACGCCGCTGCCCCGGCCGCACCGCAGGCCAAGCCGGCCGCCCCGCAGCAGCGCAGCGCCCCGAAGCCGCAGGCCAAGCCGTCGGCGGCGGCGCCGCAGTCGGCTCCGGCCGCGCAGTCGGCCGCGCCGAGCTTCCCGGGCAAGGCCGGCTGGGACGCGAACGGCAAGGTCTTCTGGTACCAGCACAACGGCGGCTGGTACTGGACCAGTCACCAGAGCGTGTACGACCAGTACGCCGCGCCGCAGGCCCCGGCGCAGACCCAGGCGCCCGCCCCGGCCGCCGCGCCCGCCGGTCACGACTACACCGTGCAGGCCGGCGACACGCTCTCCTCGATCGCCCAGGCCCAGCACCTGAGCGGTGGTTGGCACGCGCTCTACCAGGACAACCAGCAGACGGTGGGCCAGGACCCGAACCTGATCCTGCCCGGCCAGGTGCTGCACCTCGGCTGACCGGCAGCGTGCTCGGCCCGGCGTCCGAGGGGCGCCGGGCCGCCCCGCACCGCCGGCCGGCCGCGGGGCGCGGGCCCGGGTGACCCCGCCCGTGCATTCAGGTGAACTACCGTCGGGTAGCCGAGCCACACCGTGAGACGGACGCCGGGTCCGGGTCTGAGCCGCGGCCGGTGCGGTTAGGCTCTGGTCGTAACGACCCGTATCCACGTCCGCTGGACCGCTTCCGCCTAGGAGATGCCTCGTGCCGTCCATTGATGTCGTCGTCGCCCGTGAGATCCTCGACTCGCGCGGCAACCCCACGGTCGAGGTCGAGGTGGGCCTCGACGACGGCAGCACCGGCCGTGCCGCTGTCCCGTCCGGCGCCTCCACCGGTGCCTTCGAGGCGCTGGAGCTGCGCGACGGTGACAAGAACCGCTACTTCGGCAAGGGTGTCGAGAAGGCCGTCCTCGCCGTCATCGAGCAGATCGGCCCGGAGCTGGTCGGCTACGACGCCACCGAGCAGCGGCTGATCGACCAGGCGATGCTCGACCTGGACGCCACCCCGGACAAGTCCTCGCTCGGCGCCAACGCGATCCTCGGCGTCTCGCTGGCCGTCGCGCACGCCGCCTCCGAGGCCAGCGACCTGCCGCTGTTCCGCTACCTCGGCGGTCCCAACGCGCACGTGCTGCCGGTCCCGATGATGAACATCCTCAACGGTGGTTCGCACGCCGACTCCAACGTCGACATCCAGGAGTTCATGATCGCGCCGATCGGCGCCGAGTCGTTCTCCGAGGCGGTCCGCTGGGGCGTGGAGGTCTACCACACCCTCAAGGCGGTGCTGAAGGAGCGCGGCCTGTCCACCGGTCTGGGCGACGAGGGCGGCTTCGCGCCGAACCTGGACTCCAACCGCGAGGCCCTGGACCTGATCACCGAGGCCATCAAGAAGGCCGGCTACGTGCCGGGCCAGGACATCGCGCTGGCCCTGGACGTCGCCGCCACCGAGTTCCACCAGGACGGCGCCTACCAGTTCGAGGGCAAGTCGCTGTCGGCCGCCGAGCTGATCGACTACTACGCCGAGCTGGTCGACAGCTACCCGCTGGTCTCCATCGAGGACCCGCTGAGCGAGGAGGACTGGGACGGCTGGAAGGCCATCACCGACCGCCTCGGCAGCAAGGTCCAGCTGGTCGGTGACGACCTGTTCGTGACCAACCCGCAGCGCCTGGCCCGCGGCATCGAGACCGGCACGGCCAACGCCCTGCTGGTGAAGGTGAACCAGATCGGTTCGCTGACCGAGACCCTGGACGCCGTCGAGCTGGCCCAGCGCAACGGCTACCGCTGCATGATGTCGCACCGCTCGGGCGAGACCGAGGACGTCACCATCGCCGACCTGGCCGTCGCCACCAACTGCGGCCAGATCAAGACCGGTGCCCCGGCCCGCTCCGAGCGCGTGGCCAAGTACAACCAGCTGCTGCGCATCGAGGAGATCCTCGACGACGCCGCCGAGTACGCGGGCCGCGCGGCCTTCCCGCGCTTCCGCTCTGCGGAGTAACAAGCACAGCCGCTCCGCGGAGTAACAAGCACAGCCGCGCTGCGGAGTAACAGGCACAGTCGCCACGAGGGCTGATCGGCCACAGAGGCCGATCGGTGCAGCCCGTTCGAGGGCTGACCAGTCCTGCCTGACCGGTGCCCTGGCCGCCACCCCGTAGGGTGGGGGCCGGGGCACCGGCACGAGTGGGAGGGGTCAGGAGATGGCAGGCTGGAAGATCCCGGGCCTGGGCGGCCGGCCGCGGTTCACCAGCCGGGCCACCGTGCTCGTCCTGGTGCTCTGCTCGCTGGTGGCGATCCTCGCCTACCCGACCCGGCAGTTCATCAACCAGCAGGACCAGATCAGCGCCCAGCGGGCCAAGGCCGAGCAGGCCCGCCAGCAGGTCCAGCAGCTGACCGTGGCGTGGGCCCGCTGGCAGGACCCGGCCTTCGTCAAGGCGCAGGCGCGCGAGCGGCTGCACTACGCGATGCCCGGCGAGACCCCGTTCGTCTCGGTCGACCCGTCCCCCTCGGCCAACCCCGCCCCGCCCACCGCCGGTGGCCCGCAGACCGCGGCCCGGACCGCCGCCCAGGCGGCCAAGCCCTGGTACGCCACCGTCTGGGACTCGGTGGACGCGGCCGCGACCCCCGCGCCCGCCCCCGTGGCCAGCAGCGCTCCGTGACAGGCAGCGCCCCGTGACGCGTCCGCGAGAAGCCGGCCCCCGCGAGAAGAACAGCAACTGACATGACACTTGAGAACCAGCCGGTCGCCGACCGCGACCTGGCCGCCGTGGCGGCCCAGCTCGGCCGCGTCCCGCGCGGCACCCGCGCGGTGGCGCACCGCTGCCCGTGCGGCAACCCGGACGTGGTGGAGACCGCCCCCCGGCTGCCCGACGGCACGCCCTTCCCCACCCTCTACTACCTCACCTGCCCCAAGGCCGCCTCGCTGATCGGCACCCTGGAGGCGGACGGCGTGATGAAGGAGCAGAGCGCCCGGCTCGCGGCCGACCCCGAACTGGCGGCCGCCTACCAGAAGGCGCACGAGGACTACATCGCCCGCCGCGACGCGATCGAGGTGCTGGAGGGCTTCCCCTCGGCCGGCGGGATGCCGGACCGGGTGAAGTGCCTGCACGTGCTGGTCGGCCACTCGCTGGCGGCCGGCCCCGGGGTCAACCCGCTGGGCGACGAGGCGCTGGCGATGCTGCCCGAGTGGTGGCGCAAGGGCGCCTGCGTGAGCGAGCAGCAGGTCGAGGACGGGGTCGCGGCGCTGGCCGAACAGCGCGCAGCGGCCGAGGACCACGAGGCCGTGATCGCGGCCAAGGAGCAGAAGACCGCCGAGCGGGCGGCGAAGCGGGCGGCGAAGGCGGAGGAGCAGCAGTGAGCGTCACCCGGGTCGCCGCGATCGACTGCGGCACCAACTCGATCCGCCTGCTGATCGCCGACCTCGACCCGGAGACCGGCGCGATCACCGACCTGGACCGCCGGATGCTGATCGTCCGGCTCGGCCAGGACGTGGACCGCACCGGCCGGCTGGCCCCGGAGGCGCTGGAGCGCACCTTCGCCGCCTGCCGCGAGTACGCCGCGGTGATCGCCGAGTACGGGGTGGGCCCGGAGCGGACCCGCTTCGTGGCCACCAGCGCCTCCCGGGACGCGGAGAACAGCGCGGACTTCACCAAGGGCGTGCGGGAGATCCTCGGCGTCGAGCCGGAGGTGGTCACCGGTGACGAGGAGGCGCAGCTCTCCTTCACCGGCGCCACCAAGGAGCTGACCGGCGGCGCGGTGCCGGCCCCCTACCTGGTCTTCGACCTGGGCGGCGGCTCCACCGAGTTCGTGCTGGGCGGCGAGCACGTGCACGCGGCCCGCTCGGTGGACATCGGCTGCGTCCGGCTGACCGAGCGGCACTTCGCCGGCACCGAGGTGCCGACGCCGGCTCAGATCGCGGCGGCCCGGGCGGACATTTCGGCGGCGCTGGACCTGGCCGCCGAGGTGGTGCCGCTGACCGAGGCGGCCTCGCTGGTCGGCCTGGCCGGCACGGTCACCACGGTGGCGGCCATCGTGCTGGAGCTGCCGGAGTACGACTCCACCCGGGTGCACCACGCGCGGGTCTCGCTGGCCCAGGTCCGCGAGGTGACCGAGCGGCTGCTGGCGGCCGACCACGCCGAGCGGGCGGCGATCCCGGTGATGCACCCGGGCCGGGTGGACGTGATCGCGGCGGGCTCGCTGGTGCTGCTCTCGATCATGGAGCGGACCGGCGCCGCGGAGCTGGTGGTCAGCGAGCACGACATCCTGGACGGGATCGCCTGGAGCACCGCGGGCTGAGGGCCCGTCGGTCCACCCCTCGGTCCGCCCGCCCGTCCCGGTGGGCGGACCGGTTCGTGGACAGCGCTCCGGGCTCCGTCCAACTGCGTGGTGGCGGGGTGTCGCGGGAAAGTTCGTGAATTTCTTCACATGGGATTCCGGTCTTTCGGGTCAGTCCCGGGGGTGGTTCGTCCGGATTGGCGGGAGTGAAGGCCGGCGGCCGGGGCGGCCCGAAGGATCCCAGGTGGGGCTCCGGATCGGGCGGTGGAATCGAAATGGCACTCGGGAACCCCGCCGGTGCGCGGATCGTTGCTGCTCAGCCGGGGGAGCGGAATCGAAACGTCCGCCGGGGCGGATCTTGGAGCGCTTGACTGCCCCTCAGGCCCCGATGTGCGGCCGGGCAGTGTAGCAGAGGGTGTCCAGAACCTTGTGACGGGCCTCACGAGGGCTGCTCAAGGCGGGGGTGGATACTTTCGGATATGAGCACCACGGAGCGTCCTCGCATCCTCATTGTCGGCGGTGGTTACGTCGGCCTGTATGCCGCGATGCGCATCCTCAAGAAGATGCGCTACGGGGAGGCGACCGTCACGGTCGTCGACCCGCGGTCGTACATGACGTACCTGCCCTTCCTTCCCGAGGCGGCCGGCGGCAACGTCGCGCCTCGCAACCTCGTCGCGCCGCTGCGCAGCGCCCTGAAGAAGGCGGAGGTGCTCACCGGTCACGTGACCGAGGTGGACCACGCCCGCAAGGTCGCCACCATCGCGCCGCTGGCCGGCGACTCCTACGAGCTGCCCTTCGACTACCTGGTCGTGGCCACCGGCTCGGTCTCCCGCACCTTCCCGATCCCCGGCCTGGCCGAGCACGGCATCGGCATGAAGACGGTCGAGGAGGCGATCAGCCTCCGCAACCACGTCATGGCGCAGCTGGACAAGGCCGAGTCCACCACGGACCCGGAGATCCGGCGCAAGGCCCTCACCTTCGTGATCATCGGTGGCGGCTTCGCCGGCATCGAGACGGTCGCGGAGATCGAGGACATGGCCCGCGACGCCGCCAAGATCTACAACACCGTCAGCCGCGACGACATGCGCTTCATCGTGGTCGAGGCGGCCAACCGGATCCTGCCCGAGATGGGCCCGGACCTGGGGCTGTGGACCAAGGAGAAGCTCGAGGAGCGCAACATCGAGGTCTTCATCGAGACCTCCATGGACTCCTGCGTCGACGGCCACGTGGTGCTGAAGAACGGCGTCGAGTGCGACGCCTCCACCATCGTGTGGACCGCGGGCGTCAAGCCCAACCCGGTGGTGAACAACTTCGGCCTCCCGCTGGGCCCGCGCGGCCACGTCGACACCGCGGCGACCCTGCAGGTGCAGGGCTTCGACTACGTCTGGTCGGCCGGCGACAACGCCCAGGTGCCTGACCTCGCCGCCGGCGAGGGCGCCTGGTGCCCGCCGAACGCGCAGCACGCGGTGCGCCAGGCCGTGGTCCTCGGCGACAACGTGGTCTCCGGCATGCGGGGCTTCCCGCAGAAGGAGTACAAGCACAAGAACCTGGGTGCGGTCGCCGGTCTCGGCCTGCACAAGGGCGTGGCGATCCTCTTCGGCAAGTACAAGCTGAAGGGCCGTCCGGCCTGGTGGTTCCACCGCCTGTACCACGGCGCCATGGTGCCGACCATGAACCGCAAGGTCCGGGTCTTCACCGACTGGACCCTCGCGATGTTCCTCAAGCGCGAGGCCGTCGGCCTCTCCCAGATGGAGAAGCCGTACGGCGCCTTCCAGGAGGTCACCGCCTCCGTCCCGGCACCGGCCAAGCCGGTGGACGCCGAGGCCGACAAGGCACTCGCCAGCAAGTAAGCGACTGGCCCCGGCGGCAGGGAGTCCGGGGCATGAGTCGGAGGCTCTCCGCCCGGCAGCGCTGCCGGACCACGACCTCCGTGGTGCTCAGCCGGCCGTGCGACCGGGCGGAGTACAAGCGCACAGGGCGCAGCAAAGGGCCTCGGCCCGGTGGTGACCACCGGGCCGAGGCCCTTCTGCATGCCCTGCGGTGCAGGCCTTCCGTCGGCAGGCCGCCCGGGGCCGCCGTCAGGCGGCCTTGATGCTCTCCAGGATGTCCAGCTTGGCGGCCCGGCGGGACGGCCAGACGGCGGCCACCAGGCCGACCAGCCCGGCCAGCGCCAGGAAGAGCAGCAGCTTGCCGACCGGCAGCACGGTGCTCAGCCCGGCCAGCGAGCCCCGCAGCGTGCCGTTGACCGCCCAGGCCAGGAAGCAGCCCAGCCCCAGCCCGAGCACCGCGCCGAAGAGCGAGATCACCACCGACTCCAGCCGGACCATCTGCTTGACCCCGGACCGGTTCAGCCCGATCGCCCGCAGCATCCCGATCTCGCGCCTGCGCTCGAAGACCGACATCGCCATGGTGTTGACCACGCCGAGCACGGCCACCAGGACCGACATCGCCAGCAGCCCGTAGAGCATGTTGAGCGCGAAGCTGATCACCGAACTGGCCTGGTTGCGCAGGTCGGCCTTGCTCTCCACCTGGACCAGCGGGTTCTCGCCGCCGGCCGCCACCAGGGCCTGGCGCAGCGCCGGGCTCTCCCCGGCCGTGCCCTTGACCAGCACCTGGCCGTAGGAGGCGGGGACCCCGTGGGCGGCCAGCGTGGCGTTGCTCATGGTGAGTTGGCCGACCACCGGGCTCCGGTCGTAGATCCCGCCGACCGTCAGGCTGCCGGTGCTGCCGTCCGGGAAGAGGACGGGCAGCGAGTCGCCCACGGCCAGGTGCCCGGTCCTGGCGGTCGGGGCGTCGACCAGCAGCTGTCCCTGGCCCAGCGCGGCCGCCGAGCCGCTCTGCATGGTCAGGTCGAGCAGCGCGGGCGCCTGGGCCGGGTCCAGGCCGGTGACCTGGCGGCCCTGGCCGCCGATGGTGAAGTACGCGCTGTTCACCGGCGAGCTGGCGGCCACCCCGGGCGCCTTGGCGATCTGCCCGGCCAGGTCCGGGGAGACGTTCAGGCCGTTGGAGAGCTGGACCGAGTAGTCGGCGCGCAGCGAGCTGGTCATCGTCCTGTCGAGCCAGCCGTTCAGCGAGGCGCCGAGCACGGTCAGCGCGCTGACCAGGGTCAGGCCGATGGTCAGGGCGGAGGCGGTGGCCGCGGTGCGGCGCGGGTTGCGCACCGCGTTCTGCCGGGCCAGCTTGCCGGAGACCCCGAACAGCCGGCCGAGCACCGGGCCGAGCAGCGCGATCAGCGGGCGGGAGAGCAGCGGGGTCAGGACGAAGATCCCGACCAGCATGGCGGCCGCGCCGCCGGCCACCGTCCACTTGCCGTCGCTGCCCTGGGTCGAGCCCAGCAGGACCAGCGCCAGGCCGCCACCGGCGATCACCGTGCCGATGCCGTTGCGGATCACCAGGCTCTTCTGGGTGGCCGGCGCCTCGCCGGTGCCCATCGCGGCCACCGGCGCCACCCGGGCGGCCCGGCGGGCCGGCAGCAGTGCCGAGACCACGGTCACCGCGAGCCCCACCAGCACGGTGGCGACCACCGTGGTCGGGCTGACGACCAGCGGCCCGGTGGGCGTGTCGCTGCCCAGGTGGCCGACCAGTGCCTGCATGCCGGCGCCGATGCCGATCCCGGCGAGCAGACCCGCCACCGAGGAGAGCAGGCCGATCAGCACGGCCTCCAGCAGCACCGAGCGGGTGACCTGCCTGCGGCTGGCCCCGATCGCCCGCAGCAGCGCCAGCTCCCGGGTGCGCTGGGCGACCAGCATGCCGAAGGTGTTGGCGATGATGAAGATGCCGACGAAGAGCGAGATGCCGGCGAAGGCCAGCAGCATGGTGCGCACGCTCGACATGTCGCGGGAGACCTGGTCGCGCTGGTCGGCGGTCAGCCGGTCGGCGGTCCGGGCGGTGATGTCGCCGCTGTGCGGCAGCAGCGGCAGCACCTCGTCGAGCAGCGCCTGCTGGCTGGTGCCGGGGGCGGCGGTGAGCGAGATCTCCGAGTACTGGCCGGGGGCCAGCAGCAGGTGCTGGGCGGTCGCGGTGTCGAAGAGCACCAGCGGGTCGCCGGAGCTCACCTTGGGGTCGTCGGTGGTGAAGACGCCGGTGAGGGTCTCGGTCAGGGCCGGGCCGTTGGTGGCGACCCGGACGGTGTCGCCCACCCGGTAGCCGGCCTTGCGGGCGGTCTGCTGGTCGAGCGCGATCTCGCCGGCCCGCTGCGGCCCGCGGCCCTCGGCCATCGGGTAGCGCGGGTCGGCGCCGGCGGTGTTCGGCACCCAGTTGGCGCCGCGGGAGTCGCCGGCGATCGCCTTGCCCTGCTTGTCGGCCACGGCGGTGAAGTCGCTCACCGTGCCGCGCACCGAGGCGGCGCCGGGCAGCTTGGCCAGCTGGTCCACGGTGCCGGCGGTGAGCCTGGGGGTGGTGGCCGTCGCGCGCTCCTCGGGGGCGGCGGTGGCCTGCGCCCCGCGGTCGGTGACCAGCACCGAGAGGTCGGCGTAGCTCTTCGAGTAGCTGTTCTTCAGGGCCGAGCCGAAGGTGTCGGAGAAGACCAGGGTGCCGGCCACGAAGGCGGTGCCGAGCAGCACGGCCAGCATGGTCATCAGCAGTCGCCCCTTGTGGGCGAGCACGTTGCGCAGCGCGGTGCGGTACATGGTGGGTGTCGGTTCCTTCCGGCGCGGCGTCAGCTGGTGCGGCCCTTGGCGTCGAACCGGCGCATCCGGTTCAGCACGCCGTCGGCGGTGGGGGCGGCCAGTTCGTCGACGATCCGGCCGTCGGCCAGGAAGACGACCCGGCCGGCGTAGGAGGCGGCCACCGGGTCGTGGGTCACCATGACGACGGTCTGGCCGAGTTCGCGCACCGAGTTGCGCAGGAAGTCGAGGATCTCGGCGCCGGAGCGGGAGTCGAGGTTGCCGGTGGGTTCGTCGGCGAAGACGATCTCCGGCCGGCTCGCCAGGGCCCGGGCGCAGGCCACCCGCTGCTGCTGGCCGCCGGAGAGCTGGGCCGGGCGGTGGCTCAGCCGGCCGGACAGGCCGACGGTGTCCACCACCGCGCGCAGCCACTCCTGGTCGACCTTGCGTCCCGCGATGTCCATCGGCAGCGTGATGTTCTCCAGCGCGGTCAGCGTGGGGAGCAGGTTGAAGGCCTGGAAGACGAAGCCGATCTTGTCCCGGCGCAGCTGGGTGAGCTGCTTGTCCCGCAGGCCGACCAGCTCCGTCCCGCCGATCGTGGTGGAGCCGGAGGTGACCGCGTCCAGCCCGGCCATGCAGTGCATCAGGGTGGACTTCCCGGAGCCGGAGGGGCCCATGATCGCGGTGAACTCGCCCTGGTGGAAGGCCACATCCACCGAGTCGAGGGCCACCACCCGGGTCTCGCCGGAGCCGTACACCTTGCTGAGGCCGACTGCTCGGGCGGCGGCTCGGCCGGTCTGGAGGGCGGCTGCGGTCGTCGTGGTCACGGGCACTCCTGGGGTCGGCCGCCGGGCGTGACGGGGCGGCGGCGGTGCGGTTCGGGGAATACCTCCATGCTCGGTGCCGCATTCGCCGCTTTCGTCGCTCCGGCGGACGGTTGGTCCGCCGACCGCGAGGCTTACCCGGGAGGTCGAAATCTCCTCCTCCGGTATGACACCGCCCCTGATGGCCGGAACCGGCGGGTGGCCTGGCCAAATCGCAGACAGTTCGTCAGATGGCAAGGAAACATGACAACTTCCTGCCCAAGGAACATGCGCGAGGGGGAGGTGGGCGGCTAGGCTCAGGGGTGGCCCGCACACGGGTGGAGAGGTCCGGCCCGGATGGTGGAACGCAGACACGGGCAGCTTAAAACTGCTTGGCCGTGAGGCCGTGCCGGTTCGAGTCCGGCTCCGGGCACCAAAGTTGCACGACCGGGCGGCGCCCCGGCTCCCCAGGGAGTCGGGGCGCCGTCGTTCTCCCGGCTCCGGGCGGGTGGGTGGACCGCGCCTCCGCCGGATCCTTTGCCAACGCATTACCATTGGCCCCGGCGGGCGGCGCCGTGCCGCCCTGGGAGGAAGAGCATGAGGAGCAGCAACCCGGTCTTCTCGCGGGTGGGGTCGTTCAGCCGCGACCCCCGGTACGCGGGCTTCGGCACCGCGGGCGGGTACGGAGCCGCGGGCGGCCACGGCGCTGCCGGCACCGGCCCGGCGGCCGGGTACGGCGGCTACGGCGCGGCCGGACCGGCGACCAGCGCCGAGCAACTGGACGAGCTCTACCGCCGGCCGGCCGCCGGGCCGCAGGCGACCGGCCGGATGACCATCGACGACGTGGTCGCCAGCACCGCGCTCACCCTGCTGACCGTGGTGGCCGCCGGTGCGGTGGCCTGGTTCGCACTGCCCACCGCGAGCTTCGGCATCGCCGGCGCGGCGGCGCTGGCCGCGCTCGTGGTCGGCCTGGTGATCAGCTTCCGGCGGAGCGTCAACCCGGCCCTGGTGCTGCTCTACGCGGGCCTGGAGGGCTTCTTCCTCGGCGCGCTGACCAAGGTCTTCAACACCCTCTGGCCGGGCATCGCGGTCCAGGCCGTGCTGGGTACCGCCGCGGTCTTCGCGGGCATGCTGATCGCCTACCGGACCGGGCGGATCAAGGTCACCGAGCGGTACGCCAGGATCGGGCTGGCGATCGCGCTCGGGTTCGTGCTGCTGTTGGCGGTGAACCTGGTCGCCGCGCTGTTCGGCGCCTCGCTGGGGCTCGACTCCGGGCCGCTGGGCATCGTGGTGGGGCTGGTCGGGATCGGGCTGGGCGCCTTCTTCCTGTCGCTGGACTTCGCCGCGGTGGAGCAGGCGATCCGCGGCGGCGCGCCGCGCCGGGAGTCCTGGCGGGCGGCCTTCGGGCTGACCCTGTCGCTGGTCTGGATCTACCTGGAGCTGCTGCGGCTGATCGCGATCCTGCGCGGCGACGACTGAGGCCCCTCGCTCGACGTCCGCGGTGCCCGTGCCACCTGGTGGTGCGGGCACCGCGGCGTTCCGGGGGGCGTGGCGGGGGCCCGTCCGGGCGGCCCGGGGCGGGCGCTAGGCTCGCCGCATGGCTGAAGGCGGACTGGCGGAGTTGGCGGCGGCGGTGGACCGGCTGGCGGACCGGTTCCGGGCGCTGCCGCAGAGCGCCCTGTTGCTGGCGGTACCCGGTCACCCGTCGCGGGCCGCGGCCGGGTTGGCGCTGGCCCGGCAGCTGGCCGGCTGGGCGCAGCAACTGGAGGAGGGTGCCGCGGCGGTGCCGCGGGAGATCCCGGAGGCCGGCGTCTTCGCCGTCGGCGACCAGCTCTCGGTGACCGGCCACGACCTGGTGCTCGCGCTGGCGGAAACGCCGACCGCCGCGCCCGGCCTCCTCGCGGAGGCGGTCGCGGCGGTGCGGGCGACGGCCGAGCTGACCGGCTGAGCGGGCGTCAGGCCGACTGAGCGGGTGTCAGACGCTGGCCACCACGCGGTCGGCCAGGACGTAGACCGCCTCCTCGTCGGTGGAGAAGGTCAGCGAGTAGGAACCGGAGAAGCGCGAGCCGCCGAGCAGCCGGACGTCCTCGCCGGCCCGGACCGCGTCGATCAGCCGATAGGCGGCCTCCCGGTCGCCGGGGGCCACGCAGAGCGTGGTGCCGTCGGCGAAGGCGTACACGTCCAGGGTCCCGAGCGGGCCGGGGCGCACGTCGGTGAGCGCGATCCGCTCCTCGGCCAGCGCGGTCAGCCGGGTGTCGGTCCACTCGCGCGAGGGCGTCTGGCTGGGCACGAAGTCCGGGTGCGAGGGGTGGCGGCGCGGGTCCGGTGCCGGCGCGGGCTGCTCCACCGGCTCCGGGTCGAGCAGCCCGGCCTCCAGGCCGGTGGCCAGCAGGTCGGCCTCGCGGGCCGCGCGCGCCTCGTGCGAGGCGGCGAGCTCGGCGCCCGGCGCGGTGCCGCCGGTGGGGCCGGCGGGGCCGCTGGGGCCCGGCAGGGTGCCGCTGTCCTGGAGCATGTCCTCCAGGGCCGAGCGGAGCGCCTCGCCGAAGGCCGGGTCCATGGTGCCCGCGTTGTCCACCGCGTCGTCCGGGCCGGTGGGGCGCGGGAAGAAGACCGGCCAGTTCGCCACCGGGCCGGTGCCGGGCAGGGTCTCGCCGTCGGCGGTCTGCCACGGCGGGGTGTCCAGCAGCGGGTCGTCCTCGGCCGCCCGGGCCTCCTGCTCGGCCCAGAACGCCCGGGCCTCGGTGATCTCCCGTTCCCGGTCGGCGGCCAGCGCCTCGGTGACGGCGCGGCGTATCGCGTCCTCGTCCACCGCGGCCGGTGCGGCGAGCCGGGCGGTGGCCAACGTGCGCAGGGCGCGCAGCTGAACCAGCACGGCGGTCGAGACGGCGATCAGAAGCAGCAGCAGGATGACGTACACGGCGCTCACGGAACGTACTCCTCGCGCGGAGTGGAACAAGGGAACGTCTCCACACTGCCGCATGGACAGGTGTTGCCGCAGGGGAAGATGTCCGAAATGCCGGTGATGTTGGTCATTGTCCGCAAATCCCAAGCGTGCTGTGGTGTACGCTGCGCGGTTGGGCGACTTCGCTGCGTCGAAGTCGGTGCCCCGGGAGACGAGTTGAGGGCCGAATCGCATCATCTGATGTGATCCGGCCCTCAATTACCGTACGTGACGCCGAATGGGTGGTGCGCTACGGAGGGGAGTCGCGTGACTCCGTTCCGTCTCCAGTGCCCCTCCAGTGGGCCTCAAGCAGCTCGGCTCAGCCGCTCGATGCTCTCTGGTCGCGGCTGAGCTGCTCCTCCGCTGCGGGCGGGTGCCGCCTGCCATCCCGGCCGAAGGCCGGAGATGGCAGGCGACCCCCACCCTCCGCTGCGTCTCAGCTCAGCCGCTCGATCACCATGGCCATGCCCTGCCCGCCGCCCACGCACATGGTCTCCAGGCCGAACTGCTTGTCGTGCCACTGGAGGGAGTTGATCAGCGTGGTGGTGATCCGGGCGCCGGTCATGCCGAAGGGGTGGCCCACCGCGATCGCGCCGCCGTTGACGTTCAGCTTCTCCAGCGGGATGCCCAAGTCCCGGTAGGAGGGGATGACCTGGGCCGCGAAGGCCTCGTTGATCTCGACCAGGTCGATGTCGTCGATGGTCATCCCGGCCCGCTTGAGCGCCTGGCGGGAGGCCTCGACCGGGCCGTAGCCCATGATCTCGGGGGAGAGCGCCGACAGGCCGGTGGAGACCACCCGGGCCAGCGGGGTGATGCCCAGCTCGCGCGCCTTGGTGTCGGACATGATGACCAGCGCGGCGGCGCCGTCGTTCAGCGGGCAGCAGTTGCCGGCGGTCACCGTGCCGTCGGGGCGGAAGACCGGCTTGAGACCCTGCACGGCCTCCAGCGTGACGCCCGCGCGCGGGCCGTCGTCGGCCGACACCACGGTGCCGTCCGGGGTGGTGACCGGGGTGATCTCGCGCTGCCAGAAGCCGGCCTTGATCGCCGCCTCGGCCAGGTTCTGCGAGCGGACGCCGAACTCGTCCTGGTCGGCCCGGGTGATGCCCTTGAGCGCCGCCAGGTTCTCCGCGGTCTGGCCCATCGCGATGTAGGCGTCCGGCAGCAGGCCGTCCTCGCGCGGGTCGTGCCACTCGCCGCCGCCCTCCGCGGCGCGCGTGGCGGTGCGGGCCACGGCGTCGGCGAAGAGCGGGTTCTGGGTGTCCGGCAGGCCGTCGGAGCTGCCCTTGATGCTGCGCGAGACGGTCTCCACGCCGGCCGAGATGAAGATGTCGCCCTCGCCCGCCTTGATCGCGTGCAGTGCCATCCGGGTGGTCTGCAGCGAGGAGGAGCAGTAGCGGGTGATGGTGGTGCCGGGCAGGTAGTCCATGCCGGCCTGGACCGCGACGATCCGGGCCAGGTTGTGGCCCTGCTCGCCGCCGGGCAGGCCGCAGCCCAGCATCAGGTCGTCGATCAGGCGCGGGTCGAGCTCCGGGACCTTGGCCAGCGCGGCGGCGATGATCTGCGCGGTCAGGTCGTCCGGGCGCACGTCCTTCAGCGAGCCCTTGAAGGCGCGGCCGATCGGCGAACGGGCGGCGCTGACGATGACGGCTTCGGGCATGACGGCTCCTCGGTGCGGTCCGAACGGCTACGGGGAGGAAAGTTACTCTCAAGTAGCGCGCACGTCATCCGTGCTCGGCTGTGAGTTGGCCGACTCCGCGGCCAGGGCGGTGCCGGTGGCGGTCGTGGCGGCGGTGCCGGCGGTTCCGGCGGTGCCGGCACTCGGGCCGGTCGTCGGATCCGCGGCGCTCGGGGCCACGCCCTCGGCGCCCGGCAGGCCGAGCCGCAGCCGGTGCTTGACCAGGGCCCAGCGCCGCCCGCCCGCGCCGACCGCGCCGGCCGCCACCTCGGTGCCGGACTGCCCGGCCGCGGTCGCGGCGGCCACCGCCATCGGCAGCACCGCCTCGCGGCGGGCCGGCGGCTCCGCCTCGGCCTGCGGCCACAGGTCCAGCGCCGCGCAGAGCGAGGGCAGCACCGCCATCGCGGCGGTGGCGTAGCCCTGGGCGGAGGGGTGGAAGCGGTCGGAGGCGAACATCTCCGGGCGGGCGGCGAACTCGGGACCCAGCAGCGAGCCGAGCGAGACGGTCCGCCCGCCGGACTCCACCACCGCGATGGTCTGGGCCGCGGCCAGCTGCCGGCTGACCCGCCGGACCAGCCAGCGCAGCGGCGGCCGCACCGGCTTGATGGTCCCCAGATCCGGGCAGGTGGCGACCACCACCTCGCAGCCCAGCGTGCTCAGGTCCCGCACCGCCTCGCCGAGGTGCCGCACGGCCTGCGCGGCCGGGGTGCGCCGGGTGACGTCGTTGGCGCCGATGATGATCACCGCGACCTGCGGCCGGGCCACCGAGGCGAGCCGCACCTGCCGTCCCAGGTCATCCGACCGGGCACCGGAGACGGCGACGTTGACCAGCCGCACCGGCCGCTCGGCGACCGCCGCGAGCCCGGTGGCGAGCAGCGCCCCCGGGGTCTCCCGGCTGCGCCGCACCCCGAGGCCGACCGCGGTGGAGTCGCCCAGCAGGGCCAGCACCACCGGCTCCTGCTCGGTGCAGCCGGGGTCGGCGAAGTCGGTGCCGTAGACGCCGTCCGCCTTCGGCGGGTCGCCCTCCAGCAGGCCGATCGCCCGCACCGCCAGCCGGCTCTCGGTGATCACCAGCCCGGCCAGTCCGGCACCCAGCAGCCCGAGACCGCCCCCGCCGTACGCCGCCGCGGTGGCGATCCTCCTGGCGACCCGCGCCCTCGACTGCTGGACCCCTGGCATTGCCGACCCCCTTCGTCTCCGTCCGGTCGCCGTGGGTGTGGCGCCGGTCTCCCGCCGGGCTGCTGCGCTCCCTCTCTACAGCGCGCGCGCCCACCGCCTCCATACCCGAACGCACCTGAGCGCTACCGGAGGGCATCGGCCATCCGGAGCCATAGGCTTGACCCACCGAAGAGCAACGGCCAAGGCCACAGACCGGGAGGACCCCCGTGCGGTACCACAATTCGATCATCGAGCTGGTCGGCAACACCCCGCTGGTGAAGCTCACCAAGGTCACCGAGGGCATCTCCGCGACCGTGCTGGCGAAGGTCGAGTACTTCAACCCCGGTGGCTCGGTCAAGGACCGCATCGCGATGCGGATGATCGAGGCGGCCGAGGCGTCCGGTGCCCTCAAGCCCGGCGGCACCATCGTCGAGCCGACCAGCGGCAACACGGGGGTGGGCCTGGCGATCGTGGCCCAGCAGAAGGGCTACAAGTGCATCTTCGTCTGCCCGGACAAGGTGTCCACTGACAAGATCAACACGCTCCGGGCCTACGGCGCCGAGGTCGTGGTCTGCCCGACCGCCGTCGCCCCCGAGCACCCGGACTCCTACTACAACGTCTCCGACCGCCTGGTCCGCGAGACCCCCAACGCCTGGAAGCCGGACCAGTACTCCAACCCGGAGAACCCGGCCTCGCACTACCACTCCACCGGTCCGGAGCTGTGGGAGCAGACCGAGGGGAAGATCACCCACTTCGTCGCGGGCGTCGGCACCGGCGGCACCATCTCGGGCACCGGCCGTTACCTGAAGGACGCCTCCGAGGGTCGGGTGCAGGTGGTCGGCGCCGACCCGGAGGGTTCGGTCTACTCCGGCGGCACCGGGCGCCCGTACCTGGTCGAGGGCGTCGGCGAGGACTTCTGGCCCACCGCCTACGACCGCACCGTGGCGGACGAGATCGTCGCGGTCTCGGACAAGGACTCCTTCCAGATGACCCGCCGCCTGGCCAAGGAGGAGGGCCTGCTGGTCGGCGGCTCCTGCGGGATGGCCGTGGTGGCGGCGCTGGAGGTGGCCCGTCGGCTCGGGCCGGACGACGTCGTGGTGGTGCTGCTGCCGGACGGCGGCCGCGGCTACCTGTCGAAGATCTTCAACGACGACTGGATGGCCGACTACGGCTTCCTGCCCACCGCCGAGGACGAGGCCACCATCGGCGAGGTGCTGGCCCGCAAGGAGGCCGTGCGGACCCAGGGCATCCCGCAGTTCGTGCACATGCACCCGGGCGAGACGGTCGGCGAGGCGGTGCAGGTGCTGCACGACTTCGGCGTCTCGCAGATGCCGGTGGTCTCCCCGGGCGCCGGCCACCCGGACATCATGGCCGGCGAGGTGATCGGCTCGGTGGCCGAGCGCGACCTGCTGGCGGCGCTGTTCAGCGGCGGCGCGCAGCTGACCGACCGGCTGGAGCAGCACATGTCGCGGCCGCTGCCGGTGGTCGGCTCGGGCGAGTCGGTGACCGGTCTGATGGGCGTGCTGGAGGCGAACGACGCCGCGGTGGTGCTGGTGGACGGCAAGCCGCAGGGCATCGTGACCCGGCAGGACCTGCTCGCCTTCATGGCGGGCCGGGCCGCGCACTGACCCGTCGTCAACTCGTCCGGGCGGCTCCGGTTTACCTGATGGTTCGTTTTCCGACCACCTGGTACACCGGCGTCATACGGGCGCAGCACCCGGTTAACACGAGTCCGGCACTGTAGTGAGCACGGCAAGACGCCGAGCGTGACGGCGGCGGACGGGAGCGGCTCCCCGTCCGGCGCGGTCGCAGGCGCCCCGCACCGGCCTGACCCGGTGCGCGGCGCCCGCCGCTCGGCCTCCGGTGCCGTGCTTCTCCTTCCTGGCCCGTCCGCGGGCCCGGAGGGGTCCCACGTGGGAGCCGTCGTCGTCCCGCCCCTGCCGCCCGTCGTCCGGTGGGCACGCAGGGTGTGACGGCCCCCACGGCACCTCGCGCCCTCGTCGGCGCGGCTCCGCGGCTCCCGGGTGGGGGAGTCGGTCGGGGCACCGTGGGGCCGGCCCCGGTCTTCGGGGCCGGCCCCCGCTCCGTCCGCGCGGATCCCGGCCCGGTCCCCGCACCGCCCCGCGCTCCGTTCGCACCGGCTCCATTGGGCCGGCGGGCTGCTCCTCGCCTACGCTCGCCCCATGACCAGCACCGAGGAAACCCCCCGCTACGTCCGGCTCAGCATCGAGCTGATCGCCGAGATCACCGACGAGGCGGCGCTCAAGGCCGCCGCGCTCTCCCAGGTCGAGGACGACGAGTACCTGGACGACGAGGAGCGGGCCCAGTCCGTCGAGGCGATCGAGCTGGACCCCAGCGGTTCGCTCGCCCACTTCATCGACCCGGTCGCCCTGCTCGGCGACGTGCCCGGGATCGAACTGACCCAGGCCACCTGGGAGTCCGCGCAGACCGAGTACGACCCCGACGGCGACAGCCTGGAGTACGGGGACGAGGACGCCGAGTAGTTCCCTCCCGCTCCCGCTCCGCACCGTTCCGACGTACCGTCCACCGCTTGCCGGTTGGGCGGTATGTCCATTTTTGGCGCGATCTTTCGTCATCTCATACGATCTGATCCTCTTCGGGGGAACCGCTTGGCCCTGGAATGAGTCATTACATCCGATTTGGCCATCAGGGTAGGGAGACGAACGTGGCGGCACGGGAAGAGCGGGAGCGGGCGGCAACTCCCGGGGCCTGGAGCCGGCGCGGGGTGCTCGCCGGTCTGCTCGGCGCCCCGGTCATGCTGCTCGCGGCCTGCAACGGCGGCGGCAACGCCCGTACCGGGGGCGGCGGGAGCGGTCCGGCCGGCGGCGCGAGCCCGTCCCCGAAGACCTCGGCGGCGCGGATCACCGTCTCGCCCGCCGACGGCACCGCGAACGCCCCCTTCACCAGCCCGGTGACCGTCACCGTCACCGGCGGCACCCTCGGCACGGTGACCGTCACCGACGCGAGCGGGCAGCGAATAGCCGGGCAGCTCGCCCCCGACGGGCGCAGCTGGACCAGCACCGCGCCGCTGAGCAGCGGCACCCGCTACACCGTGGCGGCCGGCGCGGCCGACGGCGAGAAGCTCGCCGTCGCCGCCGACACCTCCTTCGCCACCGCCACCCCCGCCACCACCTTCGTCGGTCGCTTCACCCCGGAGGACGGCAGCACGGTCGGGGTCGGCATGCCGGTCTCGATCACCTTCAACAAGCCGATCACCGACCGCAAGGCGGTCGAGCGGGCGATCTCGGTGGTCGCGGACCCGGGCGTCGAGGTGGTCGGCCACTGGTTCTCCGCCACCCGGCTCGACTTCCGCCCGCAGCAGTACTGGGCGAAGGGCACCAAGGTGACCCTCAAGCTGCGGCTCAAGGACGTCGAGGGCGCCAAGGGGGTCTTCGGCACCCAGTCCAAGGACGTCTCCTTCACCGTCGGCCGGGCCCAGACCTCGGTCGCCGACCTGGCGGCCGGCACCCTCACGGTGACCACCGACGGCCGGGTCGGCGCGGTGTACAAGGTGATCGGCGGCTCCCCGCAACACCGCACCTGGGCCGGGAAGATGGTCATCTCGGAGCGCTTCGACCAGACCAAGATGGACTCCGCCACGGTCGGCCTGGGCGACGAGTACAACATCCCCGACGTCCCGCACGCCCAGCGGCTGACCACCTCCGGCACCTTCATCCACGGCAACTACTGGTCGCCCGCCTCCGCCTACGGCCACGCCAACACGAGCCACGGCTGCATCGCGCTGCGCGACGTCAAGGGCGCCGGCGACCCGGGCACCGACGGCGCGAAGTTCTACGCCTCCTCGATGGCCGGCGACGTGGTCGAGGTGGTCAACTCCGGCGACCGCACGGTGGACCCGGCCAACGGCCTGGGCGCCTGGAACCTCTCCTGGGCCGACTGGAAGGCCGGCAGCGCACTCTGACGGTTCCTGCTCCTGCGGACGGTTCCTACCCTTGAGTCTCCAGTGACGGGAGACCCCAAGGTGGTGGCCATGGACGACGACACCCTGCGCACGATCGGGGAACTGGCCGGGCTGACCGGACTTCCGGTCAAGACCATCCGGTTCTGGTCCGACACGGGCGTGGTGCCGCCGACCGCCCGAACCCCCGCCGGCTACCGGCTCTACGGCGCCGAGGCGCTGGCCCGGCTCGACCTGGTGCGGACGCTGCGCGACCTCGGCGTCGACCTCGCCACCGTCCAGCGGCTGCTGGACCGCGAGGTCACCGTCGCCGAGGTCGCCGAGGCCCACGCCGAGGCGCTGGACGTGCAGATCAGGACCCTGCGGCTGCGCCGGTCGGTGCTGCGTGCGGTGGCCCGGCGGGGGGCCACACCCGAGGAGATGGAACTGATGCACAAGCTCGCCAAGCTCACCGACGGCGAACGCCGCCGCCTGATCAACGACTTCATCGACGAGGCCTTCGGCGACCTGGACGCCTCGCCGGAGTTCGTGGCCATGATGCGGGCCGCGATGCCGGAGCTGCCCGAGGACCCGACCGGCGAGCAGACCGAGGCCTGGGTGGAGCTGGCCGAACTGGTCCAGGACCCGGACTTCCGCGCCGCCGTCCGCCGGACCGCCGAGTACCAGGCCCGCGACCAGGCCGCCGGCACCCCCGTGGACCCGGCGGCCAACCAGGCCCTGGTCGACCTGGTCCGCTCCCGCGCCGGCGCCGCCCTGGCCACCGGCATCACCCCGGACGCCGCGCAGGCGGTCCCGGTGGTGGCCGAGTTGGCCGGTGCCTTCGCGAAGACCTTCGCCCGCACCGACGACCCGGAGTTCCGCCGCTGGCTGCTGGACCGCATGGAGCACGGCAGCGACCCGCGCTACGAGCGCTACTGGCAGCTGCTCGGCACCATCAACGGCTGGCCGCCGAAGCCCGCCCTGGTCCCGGTCTTCACCTGGTTCACCGCGGCGCTGCGCGCCCAGGCGGGCTGACCGGACCGGGCCTGCCCAGTGCATCGCCTGCCCAGTGCGCCGCCCGCTCAGTGCATCCGCTCGGCCGTCGCCGCGCGGGCGCGCAGGGCGCTGGCCTCCGCGTGGGCGCCCTGGGCCTCGAGGATCCGGGCGCGGTACTCCATGGCGTGGCCGTCGCCCAGTTCCTCGGCGCGGCGGAAGGCGGCCACGGCGCGGTCCAGCCGGCCGTGGTCGTGCAGGGCCACGCCCAGGGCGGTGATCGGGAAGGCCTCGTCCTGGGCGAGGATCGGCGGCACCCAGCGGTCGACGCCCGCCGGATCCTCGCGCTCCAGCGCCTGCTTGACCAGGCCGAGCATGGCGTCGGGGTCGCCGGCGACGGCCGCGCGCTCCCAGACCACCTGGGCCAGGTTGGTGTCGCCGGCCTGCGAGTGCAGCAGCCCGAGGTTGTACCCGGCGCCGACGTTGCCGGCCTGCCAGGCCGTGTTGAGCCAGTGCAGGGCGCGCTGCCGGTCGCCCGCCGCCAGCATCGCGACCCCGAGGTTCGCCATCGCGACCACGTCGCCCCGGGCGGCGTCGGCCTCGAAGGCGGCCAGCGCCGCGGGGGTGGGGGTCGTCCCCAGCGCGAACCTGGTCGAGACGATCTCCGGTTCCCGGCGGCGCCGACGGAACCAGCGGAACACGCTCACTCCCCCGTCCTGGCCACGCCGATCGGGCAGCTGGCGCCGGTGCCGCCGAGGCCGCAGTAGCCGTTCGGGTTCTTGGCGTCGGAGAGGTACTGCTGGTGGTAGGGCTCGGCCGGGTAGAAGGGGCCGGCGGGGGCGATCTCGGTGGTGATCGGGCCGTGGCCGAGGGCGGTGAGGGCGGGTTGGAAGGCGTCCCGGGTGGCGGTGGCGGCGGCCAGCTGGGCGGGGGAGTGGGTGTAGAGCGCCGAGCGGTACTGGGTGCCGACGTCGTTGCCCTGGCGGAAGCCCTGGGTCGGGTCGTGGGCCTCCCAGAAGGTCTTCAGGAGGGTCTCGTAGGAGACGAGCCGCGGGTCGAAGACGACGCGCACCGCCTCGGTGTGGCCGGTCAGGCCGCTGCACACCTCCTCGTAGCTCGGGTTGGGGGTGTGGCCGCCCTGGTAGCCGGCCAGGGTGGTCCAGACGCCGGGCAGGCGCCAGAAGGTCCGCTCGGCGCCCCAGAAGCAGCCGAGGCCCAAGTCGGCGACCTCGAGACCGGCCGGGTAGGGCCCGAGCAGCGGGTGGCCGAGCACGGTGTGCGGCTCGGTCAGGGTGAAGGCGGGCGCCGGGCGGCCGGGCAGGGCCGAGTCGGCGGTGACGAGCGCGGTCTCGCGGCGGTTGAACAGCATGCCCGGTCAACGCGCGGCGGTCTCCGCGGATTCCTCCCCGCCCCGGCCGCGGGCACTACGCTCGTCGCCATGACCGATCATCAGCACCCTCAGGGCTTCGAGACCCTTGCCATCCACGCGGGTCAGGAAGCGGACCCCCAGACCGGGGCGGTCGTCCCTCCGATCTACCAGGTCTCCACCTACAAGCAGGACGGCGTCGGCGGCCTGCGCGGCGGCTACGAGTACAGCCGCTCGGCGAACCCGACCCGCACGGCGCTGGAGGAGTGCCTGGCGGCACTGGAGGGCGGGCAGCGCGGGCTGGCCTTCGCCAGCGGCCTCGCTGCCGAGGACACCCTGCTGCGCACGATCCTGGCGCCCGGCGACCACATCGTGATCCCGAACGACGCCTACGGCGGCACCTACCGCCTGTTCAACAAGGTGCTGACCCGCTGGGGCGTGGAGTTCTCGGTCGCCGACACCCAGCACCCCGAGAAGGTGCGCGAGGCGCTGCGGCCGAACACCAAGGCGGTCTGGGTGGAGACCCCGAGCAACCCGCTGCTCGGCATCACCGACATCGCCGCCGTCGCGCAGCTCGCGCACCAGGCGGGCGCGCTGCTGGTGGTCGACAACACCTTCGCCAGCCCGTACCTGCAGCAGCCGTTGGCGCTGGGTGCCGACGTGGTGGTGCACTCCACCACCAAGTACATGGGCGGTCACTCGGACGTGGTCGGCGGCGCGCTGGTCGCGGCCGACGCGGGCCTGGGCGAGGAGCTGGCCTACCACCAGAACGCGATGGGCGCGGTCTCCGGTCCCTTCGACGCCTGGCTGGTGCTGCGCGGGATCAAGACGCTGGCCGTGCGGATGGACCGGCACTGCGCCAACGCCGAGCAGATCGTCGCGCTGCTGGCCCGGCACCCCAAGGTCACCAAGATCCACTACCCGGGTCTGGCGAGCCACCCCAACCACGAGGTGGCGGCCAAGCAGATGAAGGCCTTCGGCGGCATGGTCTCCTTCCAGGTGGCCGGCGGCGAGGAGGCGGCGGTCGAGGTCTGCAACCGGACCAAGGTCTTCACCCTCGGCGAGTCGCTGGGCGGCGTGGAGTCGCTGATCGAGCACCCGGGCCGGATGACCCACGCCTCGGCGGCCGGCTCGCCGCTGGAGGTCCCGGCGGACCTGGTGCGGGTCTCGGTCGGCATCGAGAACGCCGACGACCTGGTCGCCGACCTGGCCCAGGCCCTGGGCTGACGAGGCGATCACCGCGTGGGGCGCCCACCGGCGCCCTACGCTGGGCCGCATGGAGAGCTGGCCGATCACCCTGGACGACGTGCGCGGTGCGCACAAGATGCTCGCCGGCGTGGCCCGGGTGACCCCGATGGAGAGCAGTCGCCACCTCTCCGCCCTGCTCGGCGCCCCGGTCCACCTCAAGTGCGAGAACCTGCAGCGCACCGGCTCGTTCAAGCTGCGCGGCGCCTACGTGCGGATCGCCGGGCTCTCCCCGGTGCAGCGGGCCGGCGGGGTGGTGGCGGCCAGCGCCGGCAACCACGCCCAGGGCGTGGCGCTGGCCGCCACCATGCTGGGCGTGCCCGCCACCGTCTTCATGCCGCGCGGCGCCCCGCTGCCCAAGGTGGCGGCCACCCGGGACTACGGCGCCGAGGTGAAGCTGCACGGCGCCACGGTGGACGAGGCGCTGGAGGCCGCGCAGCGGTTCGCCGAGCTGACCGGGGCGGTCTTCATCCACCCGTTCGACCACGTGGACATCGTCACCGGTCAGGCCACCGTGGGGCTGGAGATCCTGGAGCAGTGCCCGGAGGTGCGCACCGTCCTGGTCGGGGTGGGCGGCGGCGGGCTGATCGCCGGGATCGCGGTGGCGGTCAAGCTGCTCCGCCCGGACGTGCGGGTGATCGGGGTGCAGGCGGCGGGCGCGGCCGCCTACCCGCCCTCGCTGGCCGCCGGGCGCCCGGTGACCCTGCCCTCCTTCCACACCATGGCCGACGGGATCATGGTCGGGCGGCCCGGCGACCTCCCGTTCGAGCTGGTCAACACGCTGGCCGACGGCGTCCGCACGGTCAGCGAGGAGTCGCTCTCCCGGGCCCTGCTGCTCGGCCTGGAGCGGCTCAAGATGGTGGTCGAGCCGGCCGGGGCCAGCCCGATCGCGGCCCTGCTGGAGCACCCCGAGGCGTTCGAGGGCCCGGTGGTGGCGGTGCTCTCCGGCGGCAACATCGACCCCCAGCTGATGCAGCGGGTGCTGCGGCACGGGCTGGCCGCGGCCGGCCGCTACCTGTCGCTGCGGGTGCGGCTCAGCGACCGCCCCGGCGCGCTGGCCGGCCTGCTCGGGGTGCTGACCAGGGTGGATGCCAACGTGCTGGACATCGCGCACGTGCGCACCGACCCGGCGCTCGGCCTGACCGAGGTGGAGGTGGACCTGCACCTGGAGACCAAGGGGCCGGAGCACTGCCAGGCGGTGGTGGGGGAGCTGGGGGCGGCGGGGTACGTCGTCGGGCGGTGAACCCGGCGCGGCGAACCCGGGCCGTTGTGCGCTATTCCGGTGGCCCGGCGGGCCGGAGCGGGGAACAGTGGACCTGTACCGCGCCTTGCCACCGACGAGATGGGACAGGCCCATGCCGCCAGCCATCCAAGCAGAGCAACTGGTCAAGACCTTCGGCGACGTACGCGCCCTGGACGGGGTGAGCCTGGACGTCCCGGAGGGGACGGTGCTGGGCCTGCTCGGGCCCAACGGCGCCGGCAAGACCACCACGGTCAAGGTGCTGACCACCCTGCTGCGCCCGGACTCCGGGCGCGCCACGGTGGCCGGGGTGGACGTGCTCAGACATCCGAACCAGGTCCGCAGCCTGATCGGCCTGTCCGGCCAGTACGCGGCGGTCGACGAGTACCTGACCGGCCGGGAGAACCTGCAGATGGTCGGCGAGCTCTACCAGATGAGCGCGCGCGAGGCCAAGGCCAGGGCCCGCGAGCTGCTGGACTGGTTCAACCTGGGCGAGGCCGCCGACCGGACCGCCAAGACCTACTCCGGCGGCATGCGCCGCCGCCTCGACCTGGCCGCCGCGCTGGTGGTCCGCCCGCCGGTGATGTTCCTGGACGAGCCGACCACCGGGCTCGACCCGCGCAACCGGCTGGCCCTGTGGGAGGTCATCGAGGGCCTGGTCGACCAGGGCACCACGCTGCTGCTCACCACCCAGTACCTGGAGGAGGCCGACCGACTGGCGCACGACATCGCGGTGGTCGACCACGGCAAGGTGATCGCCCGCGGCACCGCCGACCAGCTCAAGGCGCAGATCGGCGGCGAGCGGGTGGAGGTGGTGGTGCACGACGCCGAGCAGATCGCCACCGCCGTGGAGGCGTTGAAGAGCTACGCGGTCGGCGACCCGAGCGTGGAGCGCAACACCCGGCGGATCACCATGCCGGTCACCGGCGGCGCCAAGGTGCTCGCCGACGTGATCCGCGAACTGGACTCCCGGGAGATCGAGATCGACGACATCGGGCTGCGCCGGCCGACCCTGGACGACGTCTTCCTGTCGCTCACCGGGCACGCCACCGCGGCCGAGGGCGAGACGGGCGAGGAGGCCTGAGATGACCGCATCCAGCGTGACCGAGCACGCCATCGGCGCCGCGATCCCGCGGCAGCGGCACGGCCTGGCCGCCATGGCGCACGACTCCTGGGTGGTGGCCCGGCGCAACCTGCGCCGGATGCTGCGGATCCCGGAGATCGTGGTCTTCGGACTGATGCAGCCGGTGATGTTCGTGCTGCTCTTCTCCTACGTGATGGGCGGTGCCATCAAGATCCCGATGGCCGGCTCGAGTTCCTCGATCTACATCCAGTTCCTGATGGCCGGCATCTTCGCCCAGACCGTCACCTTCGCGGTGGCGGGCGCCTCGGCCGGCATCGCGGAGGACATGACCAAGGGCCTGGTGGACCGGTTCCGCTCGCTGCCGATGACCCGCTCGGCGGTGCTGGTCGGGCGTACCCTGGCCGACCTGTGCCAGACCGCGTTCACCCTGGTGGTGCTGGCCCTGGTGGCGCTGGCGGTCGGCTGGCGGATCCACCACAACGTGCTGAAGGCGGTGGCGGCGTTCGCGCTGCTCCTGCTGCTCGGCTACGCCTTCTCCTGGATCGGGGCGCTGATCGGGCTGTCGGTGCGCAGCCCGGAGGCGGCCACCTCGGCCGGGCTGATCTGGCTCTTCCCGCTGACCTTCATCTCCAACGCCTTCGTGCCGATCAGCAGCATGCCGGGCTGGCTGCAGGCGGTGGCCTACTGGAACCCGTTCAGCTCGACCGTGCAGGCCTGCCGCAACCTCTTCGGCAACCAGGTGGGGCCGGTGGACCAGGCCTGGCCGATGCAGCACGCGGCGCTGGTGTCGGTCTGTTCCTCGCTGGTGGTGATGGCGGTCTTCTCCTGGCTGTCGGTGCGCAAGTACCGGTCGGCGGTCCAGTAGGCGGGGTCCGCTCCGCGGTCCAACAGGCAGGAAAAGCCGAGCGCCCCGGACCGGTTTCGGTTCGGGGCGCTTCGGCGGGTGCCGCCGGGGTCAGCCGGTGAAGGGCTTGACCTCGAGGATCTTGACGCTCGCCTTGCGGCCGTTGGGCAGCTCGTACTGGGCCTCGTCGCCGATCTGCTTGCCGTCGATGGCGCGGCCGAGCGGGGACTGCGGGGAGTAGACGTCCAGGTCGTCGTCGTCACTGGCGACCTCGCGCGAGCCGAGCAGGAACTTCATGGTGTCGTCCGGGTCGTCGGAGAACGCGACGGTGACCACCATGCCGGGCGCGACCACGCCGGAGTCCGCGGGGGCCTCGCCGACCTTGGCGCGCTCCAGCAACTGGGTGAGCTGGCGGATCCGCAGCTCCATCTTGCCCTGCTCCTCGCGGGCAGCGTGGTAGCCGGCGTTCTCCTTGAGGTCCCCTTCTTCGCGCGCGGCCTCGATCTTCTGCGTGATCTCGCTGCGCATGGGGCCGGTCAGCGTGGCCAGCTCGTCCTTGAGCTTGTCGTAGCCGGACTGAGTGAGCCAGGTCACGTTCTCGCTGGTCTGGGTCACGGGTGCTCCTCGTCGGTGCTGGGAGGTGCTGAGGGTTGGAATCAGCAGGGTGGTACGGATAGGTGCTCTCTACAAAGCAACGCCCACGTCCGAGCCGTCCGGCACGGAAGGGGCGAAACCACGAGCCTAACAATGTCCGGCCCGTGGTGGGAGTGCCGTCGCGGCGCGTTAACGCTCCGTTTGCGGTCCGGTCCGTACAGGAATGCCCGGTGACCGCGCTCGTCAAGCCCGTGCGGGGTCCCCGCGGCGGGCTACTTCGAGGGGGTGCAGCCCATCAGCTCGGCGGTGGTGCCGCGGGCCGTGGTCCTGATCGTGATGTTCTGCACGAAGCTGGTGCCCTGCTTGGGGACCGGGACGTCGAGCTGGCCGACCACCGAACCGTCGGCGGCCTGCGAGCGGATGGTGCAGGTGCCGCCGGTGCCGGAGTCCTTGAGCACCGACAGCTCGGCCTGCACCTGGGAGTCGGAGACGATGCTGAAGGTCGGCACCGCGCCGTTGAGCTTGCTCGCGGTCTCGATGTACGAGCCGCCGAGCCAGGCCACCAGGCCCACCACCAGCACGGCCAGCACCACGCCGACCAGCTTGAGCGTGCGGTCCGCCTGCTGGTCGCTGCGCCGGCCGTAGCGGCCCTGCGGCGCCGGTCCGGGCGTGCTGCTGGTGGCGGTCATGGTGGTTCAGTCCCTTCCGGAGGAGGCCGGCTGCTGCGTCGCAGCCCCGGGCGTCGAGCGCGGGAATGTGCGGGCCTTCCAGTCCGTCACTATAGGGGGACGATGCTGAGCCCGGACATTCCCGGAAGGAACCAGGCGTTGACTGAGCAGTTGCGGCTTATGGCGGTGCACGCGCACCCGGACGACGAGTCCAGCAAGGGTGCGGCCACCATGGCCATGTACGTCGCCCAGGGCGTTGAGGTGCTGGTGGCCACCTGCACCGGCGGGGAGCGCGGCTCCGTGCTCAACCCCAAGCTCCAGGGCGACCCCTATGTCGAGGAGAACATCCACGAGGTCCGCCGCAAGGAGATGGACGCCGCCCGCGAGATCCTCGGGGTGGAGCAGGCCTGGCTGGGCTTCGTCGACTCGGGCCTGCCCGAGGGCGACCCGCTGCCCCCGCTGCCGGAGGGCTGCTTCGCGCTGCAGGACGAGAAGGCGGCCGCCGAGCCGCTGGTGCGCCTGATCCGCGAGTTCAAGCCGCAGGTGATCACCACCTACGACGAGAACGGCGGTTATCCGCACCCCGACCACATCATGACCCACAAGATCACCATGCTGGCCTTCGAGGCCGCCGGGGACCCGGACGCCTACCCCGAGGCGGGCGAGCCCTGGCAGCCGCTGAAGCTGTACTACAACCACGGCTTCCCGATGGCCCGGATCCGTGCGCTGCACGCCTACCTGACCGAGAACGGCCAGGACTCGCCCTACGGCGAGTGGATCGAGGGCTGGGAGAAGAGCGGCCGCAAGGAGCGCGAGATCACCACCCGGGTGCAGTGCGTCGACTGGTTCGAGACCCGGGACCGGGCGCTGATCGCGCACGCTACCCAGATCGACCCGGACGGCCCGTGGTTCCGGGTGCCGCTCGCGGTGCAGCGCGACGTCTGGCCGACCGAGGACTACGAGCTGGCCCGCTCGCTGGTCGACACCGACCTGCCGGAGGACGACCTGTTCGCCGGCCTGCGCGCGGCCAGCCTGGCGGGTGACGCCGTCAAGTAGCGGCGCACGGTCGCGCGGAGCGGAGGCCGCGCCGACTCACCTGGTGGGGCGGTCCGTTGGCGACACGCCCCACCCCGGTGTCGGCTGCGGAGCGATCCCGGGTCACCATGGGAGCCATGAATACCCCCGCGATCCTCGCAGCCGCCTCCGATTCGGGCTTCGACCCGAACTCGGTCACCCCCGGGCTGCTCGGTTTCCTCGTCTTCTGCGGCCTCGGTGTGGCCACCTGGTTCCTGGTGAAGTCGATGAACGGCCAGTTCAAGCGGATCGACTTCGCCGAGGAGCCCGAGCAGCCCAAGGAGTAGTCCCGCAGCGGGGCCGCTCCGCGGGCCGCCCGCGCGCCGCTACCGGGCCGCGGTGGCCAGCCACTCCTCGAAGGTCTGCCGGCCGCGCGGCCCCGGCCCGGTGGGCAGCAGCGCGCCGTCCACCAGCTGCCGCCCCGCCCTGCCGGGCAGCCGCACCGGCAGCACCAGGCAGTGCCGCCCGCGGGCCCGGGCCAGTCGCCGCACCGCGTCCGGCATCCGCACCTCGCCCGGCCCGGCCAGCTCCGGCGCCATGCCCTGCGGCCCCTGGTCGACGAAGTCCGCCAGAGCCGCCGCCACCTCGCGCACCGCGACCGGTCGGCTGAGCATGCTGGGCGCCACGACCACCGGCCCGGCGGTCAGGAACCGCTCGGTGAACTCGTGGAACTGGGTGGCCCGGAGCACCGTCCACGGCACGGCGGAGGCCCGGATCAGCTCCTCCTGGCGGAGCTTGCCGGCGTAGTAGCCGTAGTCGACCCGGTCGATCCCGACGATCGAGAGCGCGATGTGGTGCCGCACCCCGGCCCGTTCCCCGGCGGCCAGCAGCTGCCGGCTCGCGGTCCCGAAGAAGGCCAGGGCCGCCGAGCGCCGGGTGGTCTTCCGGTCCGTGACGTCGATCACGGCCGCAACTTCGGTCAGTGCCCGCTCGAGTCCCTCGCCGCTGATCACGTCGACCCCCGCGGAGCGGGCCAGGACCACCGGTTCGTGCCCGGCCGCGCTCAGTGCGGCGACCACGTGCCGCCCGGTCTGCCCGGTTCCGCCTGCCACTGCCACCCGCATCGCCCGTCACTCCCGTCCTGTGTTGCCGAACCCCGTTCTCCAGCAGACAGCGCCGGCCCGGCGGATGTGACATCCGGATGTGACCTCCGGCACCGGGCCGGGCTGCCGAGCGGGTGCCGGCCGACCGGCCGGTAGCCTGACTCACTCGGGCTGTTCCTCCCCGGTTCGGCTTCCAAGGGTGGACGGCTATGCTGCGCGCCGGGAACCGTGCTACGACACGCCGGCGTCCCGATAGGCACGATCAAGTACGAACGAAGGCGGCGACGTGAGCGAGATGCAGCTGGACGGCACCAGCCCCGGACCGCGCCGCCGTGCGCGCGGGGCCGAGTCGACAGCGTCGGCGGGCGGCGGCCGGGCAGCGGCACGCAAGGGCAAGAAGAAGCCCAAGCGCAAGGGCCTGCGGATCCTGGCCTACACCACCGCCGGCCTGGTGCTGGTGGCCGCGGGCGGCGCCGGGTACGTCTACGAGATGCTCAACGGCAACATCAAGCACTCGGCGCTGTTCGCCGGCACCTCCGGCGACGCCGGGCACGAGAAGCCGGACGCCTTCGGCCGCACCCCGATCAACATCATGGTGATCGGCTCCGACACCCGCGACAACGCCGCCGACTGCGCGATCGGTGGCGACTGCGGCCCCGGTGCCAACGCCGACGTGGAGATGGTGCTGCACGTCTCGGCCGACCGCAGCAACGCCACGGTGATGAGCATCCCGCGTGACACCGTCACCGACCTGCCGGGCTGCAACGACGCCCAGAACCACACCACCATGAAGCCGCACCGGGACCTGATCAACAGCACCCTGGACTACGGCCCGGGCTGCACGGTGGCCGCCGTGCACCAGCTGACCGGCATACCCATCGACCACTTCATGATGGTCGACTTCACCGGCGTGGTGCAGATGTCGGACGCGGTCGGCGGTGTGCCGGTCTGCGTTGACAACAACGTCTACGACCCCTACTCGCACCTGAAGCTGAAGAAGGGCAACCACACCCTGCAGGGCATGTCCGCGCTGCAGTTCGTGCGGACCCGGCACGGCTTCGGCGACGGCAGCGACCTGGGCCGCACGGTGGCCCAGCACATGTTCCTCAGCTCGATGGTCCGCCAGCTGAAGAGCGCGGGCACCCTCACCAACCCGGCGGCGGTGCTCTCGCTGGCCAACGCCGCCACCAAGGCGCTGACCGTCGACGACGGCCTGAGCGGCATCACCAACCTGGTGGGCCTGGCGGACGACCTCAACAAGGTCCCGGCCAACCGCATCACCATGACCACGATGCAGAACGACCCGGACCCGTCCAACAACGCCCGGGTGCTGGTCGCCCCCGCCGCGAAGAACCTGTTCGGCGCGATCATCAACGACGTCTCGCTGACCGCCGGTGACGGCTCCAAGTCCTCGGCGGCCGCCCAGGCCACCACCACGGCCGACCCCAACGCCACCACGGCGGCGCCGGCGCCGGCCGCCTCCCCGGCCGCCCCGGCCGCGGGCGGGGCGCCGAAGTCCGAGATCGCGGTGCACGTGAAGAACGGCAGCGGGATCAGCGGGCGGGCCGGTGAGGTGGCCGACGCGCTGAAGGCGGCCGGCTACAGCTCCGGCACCGCTGCCACCAACGCCACCGGCACCGACGACACCAGCGAGGTCACCTACACCGCGGGCCGCCAGGCCGACGCCCAGGAGGTGGCTGCCTCGGTCGGCCTGCCCGCCTCGGCGGTCAAGCCCGGCACCGGCCCGGGCATCACCCTGGTGATCGGCAAGGACTGGCCGAGCGGCGCCACCTTCGGTGGCGGCTCCGGCGGCGCCGGTGGCGCCAGCCAGGCCCCGGCGCCGGTCAACACCCAGGCCGCGCTCAACAACGCCTCGGTGCAGACCGCCGACGACAGCACCAAGTGCGCCCAGGTCTCCACCCAGGACACCGTGGCGATCAACGGCGTCGGGATGAGCCCGATCAAGGCCTACGACAAGAGCCCCGGGGTGCCCGACTCCGCCAACTGACCGACGTGGTCGGCTCCGTCGCGCCGACGCCCCCGTGACCCACCCTTGGGTTCTAACGGTCGTTGCAACACCCCAGCTCAAGGGGTGCGATGGACTTCGAGATCCGCAAGGACCGGAAGGCACAGGGAGCGAGGCAGCTGACGCGTGAGCGGGAGGCATACTTCCAG
>NZ_JBNQTI010000055.1:0-46209 GCF_050325825.1 Kitasatospora sp. LaBMicrA B282 | reverse complement strand
TGCTGCTGCACGGCGTGTACGGGGGAGGTGTACTGCAGTGGTCGTTCCCAACTACTTCGGCCAGCTCGGGGCCAAGAACGCCGCGATGGACATGGCCAGGCAAATGGCCGCCGGACCGGGCCCAGCCCGCCCAGCAGCCGGCGCCGCAGCAGCCGGCCCAGCAGGCGCCCGCGCCGCCGACCTACACGGCGATCGCCGGTGCCTACTGCGCCAACAACAGCACCGACTTCCAGCAGTACGGCTGGTTCGACCAGGGCCAGTCCGGCTGGAACACCAACAGCACCGGGGGCTACTCCGGCGGCGGCTGCAACGGCAAGTACACCTCGGTGCCGATGTCCGGCGACGCCAACAAGGACGACGGCAACTCCGTGGTGTGGACCTTCAACACCGGGTCGGTCTCCAGCGGGAGTTGCAGCTTCTCGGTGTACGTCCCCGCCGACGGCGACATCAAGGCGGTCGGCGGCGACCCGGCCTACTACACGGTGCAGAACAGCTCGACGCCGCGCAGCGGCACCATCGCCTCGTTCACCGTCAACCAGGTGGACAACCTGGGCTCCTGGGTGGGCGTCGGCAGCTACCCGCTGAGCAACGGCCAGATCTCCGTGATGCTGCACACCCGCGGCCAGGACTGGACCGGCAACACCAAGACCTACGCCCACCTCGCGGCGGCGGCGATCAAGGCCACCTGCACCGGGTGACCAGCGCCTGCCGGGGCCAGAACCCGGCAGGACCGGTGCCGGACCGGTGCAGGAACCAGTAGTGACGAAGGACGAGAGGGAGCGAGCGGCATGTCGCGCCATGTGCTGACGGTGTGTGCGGAGCAGGTAAACGGCGGTTACCGCACGATCGGTGAAGCGCTGGAGGCCGCGCGCAGCGGGGCGGTGATCAGCGTCCGGCCCGGTCGGTACGAGGAGAACCTGGTGATCACCAAGATGGTCACCATCACCGCGGAGGACGTCCGCGGCAGCGTGCGGATCGCTCCCAAGCGCGGGGCGGTGGTGCAGGTGGTGGCCGAGGCCGTCCAGCTGACCGGGCTGGTGCTGCAGGGCCAGGACGACGACCTGCCCACCGTCGACGTGCCGCGCGGCCAGGCCGCGCTGGAGGACTGCGAGGTGGTCGGCAACTCCTGGACGGCGGTGCTGACCCGCCAGCAGGGCTCGCTGGCGATGCGCGGCTGCCGGGTGGTGAACGCGGCCGGTGCCGGCATCGTGGAGACCTCCAGCGGCACCAGCGTGATCGAGAACTGCGTGATCGAGCACCTGGGCACCTCCGCGGTGGTGATCGGCGAGCGGGCCAACCCGATGGTGCGCAACTGCGTGCTGCGCGACGCCCGCGGCAACGGGGTCTGCGCCAACGGCGAGGCCCGCGGCTCGATCGAGGACTGCGAGATCTCGGCCACCGACAAGCCGGCCATCGCCCTGGAGGAGAACAGCACGACCCGGGTGCTGCGGACCGAGGTGCGCGACACCTCGGTCGGCGTCTACCTCAGCTCGGCCGCCCGGGTGGTGCTGGAGGACTGCACGGTCAGCGGGACCACCGGCCACGCCGTCGCACTGGCGGCCGGCACCGACCCCCTGCTGCGCCGCTGCCGCACCGCGCGCTCCAAGGGGCACGGCATCCACGTCACCGGCAGGTCCCGCGGCACCTTCGAGGAGTGCGAGGTCACCGGCGCCGACGGGGTGGGCATCTGGGTGGGCGAGTCGTCCAGCCCCACGCTCACCCGCACCGCGGTGCGGGACTGCGGCGAGGCGGGGGTGGAGCTGGTCGGCGAGAGCGCGGCCGAGTTCGACCGGCTGGAGATCCGGGACGTGCGCGGGGCCGGGGTCAGCGTCCGCGAGGGCGCCAACCCGCTGCTGCGCCGGCTGACCGTGACCGACGTGCGCGGGCACGGCGTCGAGGTGGTGCGCGACGGCCGCGGCCGGCTGGAGGCCTCGGAGATCAGCGCGGCCGGCCAGGCCGGCGTCCGGATCGCCGACGGCGGCAACACCTACCTCGGCAACACCACCGTGCGGGACTCCGGTTCGGCCGGCATCTCGGTCGGCGGCGACGGCATCGGCGCGCTGCGCGACTGCGACGTGGCGGACTCCGCCCAGGACGGCCTGCTGGTCGAGGAGGGCGGCGACCTGACCGCCACCCGCTGCCGGGTGCGCGGCAACCGCCGGCACGGGGTGCTGGTCGGGGCCGGCGCCCGGGCGGCGCTGAGCCACTGCGAGGCGTTCGACAACAGCGTGGACGGCATCCGGATCGACTCCGTCGAGTCCGTCCGGGTCAGCGACTGCACGGTGGCCGAGAACCGCGGCAGCGGGTTGCGGCAGACCAAGCCCAGCTCCCGGCTCGCGGTCGAGGAGCTCACCAGCCGGGACAACGCGCAGCCCGACGCGCACGGCAGCGGCACGGCCGCCGCCGCGTCGGGTGAGTCCGGTGCGGCGGGCCACCAGGGGCAGCCGGGCCAGTCGGGGCAGTCGGGCGGCACGGATCCGCTCGCCGAGCCGGTCGAGCCGGCCCGGGTGGACCCGCAGGGCCCGCTGGCGGTGCTGGAGTCGCTGGTCGGCCTGGCCGGCGTCAAGGAGCAGGTGGCCACCCTGGTCAACCTCAACAAGCTGGCCAAGCGCCGGGAGCTGGCCGGGATGCCGGCGCTGCCGATGAGCCGGCACCTGATCTTCGCCGGCCCGCCCGGCACCGGCAAGACCACGGTGGCCCGGCTCTACGGCGCCATCCTGGCCGAGCTCGGCGTGCTGCGCAGCGGACACCTGGTCGAGGTGGCGCGGGCCGACCTGGTGGCCGCGATCGTCGGCGGCACCGCGATCAAGACCACCGAGGTGTTCAAGGAGGCGCTCGGTGGGGTGCTCTTCCTGGACGAGGCCTACACGCTGTCGGCCGGCGCCGGCGGCACCGGGCCCGACTTCGGCCGCGAGGCGATCGACACCCTGGTCAAGCTGATGGAGGACCACCGCGACGACGTGGTGGTGATCGTGGCCGGCTACTCCGATGAGATGCGCGACTTCCTCAACTCCAACCCCGGTCTGGCCTCCCGGTTCAGCCGCACGGTCGAGTTCCGCAACTACGCCGACGACGAGCTGGTCACCATCGTGGAGCGGGCCGCCGGCGGCCACGGCTACGAGCTGGCCGAGGGCACCCGGGAGGCGCTCGGCGTGCACTTCGCCAAGATGCCCAAGGGCGCCGACTTCGGCAACGGCCGGGCGGCCCGCAAGGTGTTCGAGGAGATGGTGGACCGGCAGGCCTCCCGGCTGGCGCTGCTGGCCGAGGTGGGCGACGCGGACCTGGCGCTGCTGGTGCCCGAGGACGTCGGCGCCGAGGCCGCCGCGGCGATCGCGCCGCAGCCGGAGGCGGCCGAGCCGCGCACCGAGCTGCTCGACCAGCTGCGCGCGATGGTCGGCCTGCCGGCCGCCAAGGAGCAGGTCGAGGACCTGGTGAACCTGATCAAGCAGGTCCGCCGCCGCGAGGAGGCCGGCCTGCCGACCGCGACGATCAGCCACCACCTGGTCTTCGCCGGCCCGCCCGGCACCGGTAAGACCACGGTGGCCCGGCTCTACGGCGAACTGCTGGCCGAGCTGGGCGTGCTGCCGGGCGGTCAGCTGATCGAGACCGCCCGCGCCGACCTGGTCGGCCGGTACGTCGGCCACACCGCGCAGCTCACCAAGGAGGCCTTCGACCGGGCCCGCGGCGGCGTGCTCTTCATCGACGAGGCGTACACCCTGACCCCGCGCGGGGGCAGCGGCAACGACTTCGGCCAGGAGGCGGTCGACACCCTGATGAAGCTGATGGAGGACCACCGCGATGAGGTCGTGGTGATCGTGGCCGGCTACCAGGAGGAGATGCAGGGCTTCCTCTCCTCCAACCCGGGCCTGGCCTCGCGGTTCTCCCGGCAGGTCGCCTTCGAGCACTACACGGACGAGGAGTTGGTGACCATCGTCCGGCTGCAGGCGGAGCACGCCGGCTACAGCTGCACGCCCGAGACGCTGGCGGCGCTCGGCACGCTGTTCGCCGCGGTGCCGCGCGACCGCAACTTCGGCAACGGCCGGTTCGCCCGGCAGACGCTGGAGAGCATGATCACCCGGCAGGCGGGGCGGCTCAGCCGGCTCGAGATCGCCGACGTCTCCGAGCTCAGCCTGCTGCTGCCGCAGGACATCGCGGTGCCGCAGGCGGGGAGCGTCGGATGAGCGGGCGAGCGGTGAACGGGGGCCGGGTCTCCGCCGCGGCCGGGCTCTGCTGCGTGCTGCTGCTGACCGCCGCGGCCGGGCCGGCGGTCGCCGACTCCGGGGCCGGGGCCGGGGCCAGCCCGAGTCCCGGTGTTGCTTCCGGTTCCGGTTCCAGCGCCCAGCCGCCCGCGTTGCCGCAGATCAGCCAGACCAACATCGGTTACCAGAGCAACGGCTGCGTCAAGCCCTCGGGCAAGAACACCGACCTGACGCCCTGGTCGCAGAGCCTGCTCGACCCGCAGCGCGCCTGGCCCTTCAGCCAGGGCGCCGGGGTCACCGTGGCGGTGCTCAGCACCGGCGTCGACGGCACCTCCGGCGTGCTGGGCAACCGGCTCAAGCTCGGGCCGCACGAGAACGGCAGCGGCGACGCCGGGCACGACTGCGTCGGCGAGGGCACCTTCCTGGCCGGCCTGATCGCCGCCAAGCAGCAGGACGGCATGGGCTTCGCCGGCCTGGCACCCGCCGCCACCGTCCTCGCGGTCTCGGTCACCGACGAGGCCGGCACCACCAGCGCCGACCTGCTGGCCAAGGGCATCCGCGCCGCCGCCGACGCCGGCGCCCGGGTGATCGACGTCGCGGTGCCGGTGCCCGCGGCCGACGGCGGCCTCAAGGACGCGGTCGACTACGCCGACGCCAAGGGCGCCCTGGTGATCGCCCCGGCCGCGCCGGACACCCCCGCCACCGGCGGGTCGGGCGGCGGCAGCTACCCGGCCGGCTACCCGGAGGTGCTCTCGGTCTCCGACGTCGGCCCGGTGGGCGCCCCGGCCGGCGCCGCCCCGTCCGCCGGCTCGACCCCCACCCGGGTCGACCTGGTGGCCCCCGGCGACGCGGTGATGAGCGTCGGGCCCGGCGGCGCGGGCTTCTTCACCGGAACCGGGCCGAGCTTCGCCACCGCTGTGGTGGCGGGCAGCGCGGCCCTGGTGCTCGGCGCCCACCCGACGCTGACCCGCGACCAGCTGGTGCACCGCCTGGAGACCACCGCCTACCACCCCGGCACCGTGCTGCCCGACCCACGCTTCGGCTACGGCACGGTCGACCCGGTCGCCGCGGTGACCGCGGTCCTCCCGGAGGAGCAGGGCGCCACCGCACCACCCCCGCCCCGAACCGCCCCGCTGACCATGCCGCCCCCGGTCCACCAGACGGCCGGCAGCCAGGCCGCCGCCGTGGCCGGCGGAGCCTTCGGCGTGATGGTCCTGGTCGGCCTGGCCGCCCTGGTCCTCCCCCGCGGCGCCCGCCGCACCTGGCGCCCGGGCCGCCTCCCGGCCGACCCCCCGTACGGCGGCCGCTGACCGCGCGCGGGCGTCCTGACGCTACGGATCTCGCCGGGCACGCGCCCGCGGCCCTGGCCCTGGCCCCGGCCTTCGGCCGGGAGGCGCCCGTGACTCACCGGCGGATCGTCCAAGGGCGGACCCCGTACAACGACCAGCCGGCACGCCCCCCAGTCGTCAGGCTGGGGGGCGTGCCGGCTGGTCCGACAAGCTCCCTACGAGCGGCGGCCCTACTCCGCCTCGCCGGCTGCGCAGAGCGCGGCCACCAGGCGCTGCACACCGTCCTCGCCGAAGCGGTGGATGAGCAGGGTGAGCCAGTCGAGGACCTCGGTGCGCTCGGCGCAGGTCCAGGTGGCGGCGGACGGGTGTTCGTCGAGGACCATCACCTCGGCGAGCAGGCGCAGGCCCGCGTCGGGCGCACCGAGGTCCTCGGCGGCGACGTCCTCCTCGGTGGCGAGCCGGCGGGCCGCGGCGACCACCACGTCGGCGGCGGCCGGCGGGACCGCCAGGCCGCTGGCCGGCTCCGCCAGTTCGGGCAGCTCCGCCGGCTCGGGCAGTTCGGGCAGCTCAGGCAGGGTCGGCGGCTCGGACAGCCAGGCCTCGATCAGCCGGCGGACCTCGTCCTCGCCGACCTCGTCCGGTGTGCCACCCGTCTCGTCCATGACGACCAGTTTGGCAGCTGACGAGCCGGCCAGGGTCGCGTTCCGCACCACACCCGTCTCCTTCGACCGTTCGCGCGGGTCCGGGACGGGTCCGCTACTGCCCAGGGGAACGGCCGCCCCAGCGGGTTTGGTTCACCGCTCAACAGTTTGGGAGTTCAGCGCGCCGGCGCGCCGGCGGGTCAGGCCCCCACGGCCAGCCCGCGGCGCAGCAGCACCGGGCGCAGGGTGCGGATCGCGTAGAAGTTGCGGGACTTCACGGTGCCCGGCGGCACGCCCAGCAGGGTGGCGGTGTCGTTCACCGAGCGCCCGTTGAGGTGCAGCTCGGTCAGCACCTCGCGGTGCTGCGGGGTGAGCTCGGTCAGCGCCTGGCCGATGTCGTGGGCCTGGAGCACCGCGTCGTACGGGTCGTGGGTGGCGACGTGCTCGTCCGGGGCGAGCTCCGCGACTTCCTGGGCCCGGGCGGCGCGCATCCGGAAGTGGTCGATGGCGATCCGCCGGGCCACCGTGAACAGCCACGGGCGGCACTTCTCGGGGCCGTCGGCGATCGCCTCGGGGTGCTGCCAGGCGCGGACGAAGGTCTCCTGGAGGATGTCCTCGGCCTTCCCGCGGTCGCCACTGGTCAGCCGGACCAGTGCGCGCAGCAGGTCCGGCCCGTGCAGGCGGTAGAGCTCCGCCAGGGTCTTCTGGTCCAGCGTGGCCCGCTCGGCGCCACCGGTCTTCGCCGCGTCCTGCGTCTGCATTGCCACTCTTGCCTTTGCGTTCGGTACGGCCAGCGGAGGAGCGAGGGCCGCACCGGACGGTGGGCTCACCTCGACACGATCAGACTGGCAGCGCCCACCAACGGTCCGCCAACAAAGCGCCAATGGCTCCGCCAACCCCGGGATAACTCTCTGACCAGGCCTGATGCGGCCGTGTGCGGTGCATTTCCGGGGTCCTCACCGGGTCGTTCACCGTGGCGTCACCGGTGGGCAACCGTCGACCCGTCGATCCGTCACCCGACCGCCGGTGACCGGACCGGCCGATGACCGTTCGTCGCGGCCGTTGGCGTGCGACGAACGGTCACCCGCGCCGTTGGCCGTGCGGTGGGCGCGCTCGCCGACGCGTCAACGCGTCAGTCAGCACGGTCGGCGCGGGTGGCCGGGTTCAGCGGTCGGCTCCGGCGGTCGGCTCCGGCGGGTCCAGCGGTCAGCTCCAGCGGTGCTCGGTCACGCTCCCGCCCTGCACGGTGACCCGGGCCGCCGCGGTGTCCGCGGTGCGCCAGATCGTGTACTCGCCCTCGGGCAGCGGCGACAGCACCGCGCAGTGCAGCGTGCGCCCGGCCAGGTGGCGGGGCCGGACCGCGGCGTGGGTGCGGGGCGCCGTGGTGCCGTCGCGGCTGACCTCGATCTCCCGGCCGTCCTGCGCCGGGTCGGTGTGGATGACCAGCGCGCCGAGGTCGCCGCCGATCTCCAGCACCACCGACCCCTCCCGGGACGGATCGGGCAGCGGGGCGTGGGGGTGCGGCTGGGGGTGGGACATGCTGCTCTGCCTCCGGGCTGACGAGTCGGTGGGTGACGGTTCGGCGGCGTTGGCCGGTCAGGTGGCCGGTCAGCCGGCCGGGTGGTGGTAGCCGTCGTAGGGCACGCCGAGGTAGGGGAAGGCGTCCAGGTACGGGTTCTCCAGGTCGCTCGGGCTCAGGCCGTCGGTGATCTGACCGGCGGGGGCGTCCGGGACGAAAGTCTTGTCCACCAGCGCGTAGGTCAGCCCGGCGATGGCGCGCAGTTCGACGGTCACCACGTCGTCGAAGACCCGCCGCCCGTTGGGGAAGCCGGCCGGGTCGCCCGCCACCAGGCCCAGGATGTTCGGCTTGGCGGCCGGCGGCACGGCCAGGTTCAGCCGCAGCATGTCGGCCTGGGTGTCGCCGGTGTGGTTCTGGAAGCCGTTGACGATGCCGCTGGGGATCCCGGTCAGCAGCACGGCCAGCAGGTCGGCGCGGGCCGTCCCGGCCGCGTCCAGCGCCGCCAGGTTGGGGAAGACGCCCGGGTAGAGCGCCGGGAGCAGCCCGGCCAGTTCGGGGTGGGCGACGTACTGCGCGAAGTTCTTGTCGTCGGCCGGCGGTTGGGTGTTCCACCGGTCCTTCTTCCCCATCGGGATCAGGACCTCGTTGACCAGCGGGTTGCCGAGCCGGCTCACCTGGACGAACGGCCCCGACGCGGTGTCGGGGCCGTCCGGGTCGAGCACCCGGGCCCGGCGGCGGCTCGCGGTGGTCCAGACGCCGATGGTCGCGTGCGGGTCCAGCACGTCGGTGGGGCGGCTGCGCCGGAAGGCCAGGTCGGTGATCGGCACCTGCAGTGCGATGCTGTGCACGTTGAGCGCCTTGGTGGTGTTCACCCCGCTCGCGGACTGGGTGAAGGCGGGCATCACGTGCAGTTCCTGGAAGGGGCGCAGGGTGCCCAGGTCGAAGATGGCGCCCAGGTCGACGTAGAAGCCCTCGGCGCGCTGGCCGGCGAAGACCTGGCGGCCGCCGCCGAGCGGGTGCACCGCGGCGCCGGCGAGGGCGGGGTAGTTCGGCGTGGAGAGCGGGCCGATGTTGCAGGGCGGGCAGGCCAGGCCGTCGGCGAGCAGCGTGGTGCGGCCGCTGGCGAGTTCGACCCGGGCCACGCTGTAGGTCTGGCGGCGGTTCCAGTGCGGGTCGTCCAGCGAGGTGATCGGGCCGGTGTTGTAGAGGAAGGAGTCCGGGTTGCGGACCTCGACCCGGAAGCGGAACTCGTAGCTGATGTCCGGCCGGCCGTCGTTGTCGTTGTCGACGTGGATCGCGTAGAGCACGTCCTCGCCGAACTCGTAGAAGTTGGGTCCGCCCGCCGGGCCCTGCAGCGGCAGGTAGTTGGCGATCAGGGTGACGGTGTCGCAGGCGTCCGGGCTGACGAAGGCGTAGACGTCGGTGCTGTCGGCGACCGGGTCCTTGGAGATCTCGGGGGCTTCACGGTGGGACGACACGGGATCCTCGCAGGGGGGCGGGTGCTGGCGGGTGCTGCCGGGCGGGGTGGTGCGGGTGGGATCGAGCCGGGGGTGCTGCGGGGTGCTGCGGGGTGCTGCGGCGGTCGGGCGATGGGGCGGTCGGGCGGTCAGCCCAGCGCGCGGAGCAGCGCGGCGGCCAGCGCCGGGTCCTGGACCTGGCGGTGGTGGTCGCCGCTGAACAGGTCGAGCGCGCCGGTGCGGGCGTCGCGCAGGTGCACGATCAGCGGCTCGGCGGGCGGGGCGGGCTCGGGGTGCGCCGCGGGGTGGGGGTGCTCGGGGTGCCCGGGGCGGTCCGGGTGTTCGGCCTGGGCGGCGGCCGGGTCGGCGGCGAGCAGCAGGTTGGCCGCGACTCCGGCGGCGCCGGCGGCCGCGGCGCCGCGGATCAGGCGTCTGCGGCTGAGGGGGGTCGACTGGGCGTCAGGGGCGGAGAGTTCCACGGGGCTTCCTTGGGCGGGGAGGGGTGTGGGGGAGCGGGTGGGTGGTTGGCAGTGAACGGGTGCGCGAACAGCCGGGTCAAGGCGACACGCGTCCCGCCCCGCCCGCTGCCGCCCTGCTGGCTCAACTCCCTTGCCGACCGCTGAGCCCGGGGCGTGGTCCGACGGACCCGACCCGGCCCGCCCGCGGCCGTCCGATCAGCAGGACCGCCCCCGGTGTTACTCACCGGTCACCGGTATGGAATGCTCCGCCACGCACGCATTGTCGGGTTGTCGGGGAGAGGACAACTGATGGGTGATCAGGATCACTCGCTGGGGCGGCGCCGGTTCCTGGGCTACGTCCTCGCGGCCTCCACGCTGACCGTGGCGGCCCAGTTGGGCGAGGTGGCCGCGCCGGAGCCGGCCGAGGCGGCGATCCCCTCGCTGCCCGAGCCGGCGGAGCTGCTGGACCTCAACGACCTGCTCACCGACGCGGCGCTGCCGACGTCCGGTCTGATCACCATCCAACTCAACGCCGACGGCACCGCCTCCTTCGCGCTGCCGCGGGCCGAGGTGGGCCAGGGGGTGACCACCTCCAGTGCGATGCTGATCGCCGAGGAGCTGGACCTGCCGCTGAGCCAGGTCCGGATCACCCTCGCCGACGCCCGTCCGGAACTGGTCTTCAACCAGCTGACCGGCGGCTCCAACACCACCATCTCCACCTACACCCCGATCCGCACGGCCGCGGCCGTCGCCCGCCAGCGCCTGCTGGCGGCCGCCGCGGCCCAGCTGGGCGTGCCGGTCGCCACGCTGACCACCAGCGCCGGCGTGGTGACCGCGGCGAACGGCGCGAGCATCGGCTACGGCGCGCTCGCCGCGGCCGCGGCCAGCCAGAGCACGGTGGCGGTCGCGGTCACGCTCAAGCCGGCGTCCGGGTTCGGCGTGATCGGCACCCCGCAGAACCGGATCGACGCGCTGGACGCGGTGACCGGGCGCAAGCGCTTCACCATGGACCTGAACGTCCCGGGCGCGCTGCCGACCATGATCTGCCGCCCGCCGACGATCAACGGCACGGTGGTCTCGGTGCAGAACCAGGCGGCGGTGCTGGCGATGCCGGGGATCACCGACGTGGTGACCGTGCCCAGCGGCGTCGCGGTGCGCGGCCAGACCTTCGGGCAGTGCATCGACGCGGTCCGGGCGCTCCAGGTCACCTGGGGGCCCGGCACCGCCGAGGGGGCCAGCGACGCCAGTGTGCTGCAGGAGCTGCAGGCCGCCGAACTCCCGCTGGTGGTACCGCCGCTGCCGCTGCTCACCCAGGCGGTCGACGCCCGCTTCACCTTCCACTTCGCCAGCAACAGCGCGCTCGAGCCGAACTGCGCGATCGCCGACGTGCGGGCCGACCGGGCCGAGGTCTGGGGCTCGTTCAAGTCCCCGATCGTGGCCCAGGAGCTGATCGCGCCCGCGATCGGCCTGCCGCTGGGCGCGGTCACCGTGCACGTCACCCAGGGCGGCGGCTCGTTCGGACGCAAGCTCTTCCACGACGCCGCACTCGAGGCCGCCCTGGTCTCCAAGGCGATCGGCAAGCCGGTCAAGCTGATGTGGCACCGCACCGACGACTTCCGCCAGGGCCGCACCCACCCGATGTCCATATCCCGGGTGCGGGCCACCTACTCGCTCGGCAACGTGGTCAGCTACGAGCAGCGGCACACCTCGGTCTGGACCGACTTCGGCCACGGGCTGGGCGAGATCATCACCTCCTCGGTCGACAAGCTGCCGATCGCCAACACCGGCTTCTCCGACGTGATGTTCGGGCTCACCCAGCAGACCCCGTACGAGTTCGGCCTCACCACCCAGCTGCTCAACGAGGTCGACCACGGATTCAACACCGGCAGCATGCGCGGCATCTACTCGCCCAACGTGCGCTGCGCCCAGGAGCTGGTCGTCGACCGGCTGGCCGCGGCGATGGGGCAGGACGCCTACCGGTTCCGGCGAAACTTCCTCAAGGACGACCGGGCCAAGGCGGTGCTGGACAAGGTCGCCCAGGTCGGCGCCTGGGGCCGCACGATGGCGCCGGGCACCGCCCAGGGCATCGCGCTGCACCCGGAGTACCACGGCTTCGTCGCCGTGCTGGCGGAGATCGACTGCACGCCCGCCACCGTCGGCCGGCAGGTCCCGGACGCGTACACCGGGCCGCGGGTGACCAAGGTGGTCTGCGCGGTGGACGTCGGCCTGGCGGTCAACCCGCGCGGCCTGGAGGCCCAGATGATGGGCGGCATCATGGACGGCATCGCGGTCGCCCTCACCTCCAGCCTGCACCTGCAGAACGGGGCCTTCCTGGAAGGAAGTTGGGACAACTACTTCTACACCCGGCAGTGGAACGTGCCGCCGGACCTGGAGGTCGTGGTGATGCCGCCGACCACCGGGGTCCCCGGCGGGGCGGGCGAGTTGGCGGTCGCCGGGGCGATGGCGGCGGTCGCCTGCGCCTACGGGCGGGCCACCGGCACCATGCCGACCAGCTTCCCGATCAACCACACCGAACCGCTCGGTTTCACCCCGCTGCCCACCTCGCCCCCGATCCCGCAGTCGCCGACCGACGGCCTCACCCGCGCCTACTAGCTCGCCCGCGCCTACGGGCCCCGCGCTCCCAGGAGTTGTCCAAGTGCCCCAACACACCTTCGTCCTGAACGGCTCGCCGGTCACCGTGGACGTCGCCGACGACGTCCGCCTGCTCTGGGTGCTGCGCGACGTGCTCGGCGTCACCGGCCCCAAGTACGGCTGCGGCCTGGGGGTCTGCCAGGCCTGCACCAGCCACATCAACGGCAAGGCGTTCAACCCGTGCTCGGTCCCGGTCGGCGCCGTGCAGCCGACCGACGAGATCACCACCATCGAGGGCCTGCCGGCCACCGTCGGCAAGGACCTGCACCCCATGCAGCAGGCCTGGCTGGACCTCGACGTCGCCCAGTGCGGCTACTGCCAGCCCGGTCAGATCATGGCCGCGGTCGCCAAGGTCAAGCAGGCCCGCGCCGCCGGTCACGAGATCGGCGACGCCGACTTCGACGAGATCCGCAACATCTGCCGCTGCGGCACCTACCACCGCATCCGTGAGGCGATCCTGGCGGCGGCGAAGGAGTTCTGACGCATCGTCACGGCCGATCGATCGTCACGGCCGGCCGTCTCACTGGGCCGTGCGGTAGCCGTGGACGCCCGGTGGCAGCGGGGCGGCGGACGGCAGCCAGTGGGCGAGCACCCAGCCGGAGGGGCCGAACATCGGCTCCGGGAGCTCGTCCAGCGGGGCGCGGAGCCAGCCGGCGCAGGCGTGCGGCTCGGTGACCTCGGCGACCGCGTCGCTGGCCGGGGCGAGCACGGCCGCGGTGAGCCGGGGGCGGCCGGCCAGGTGGTCGAGGATCACGCCGAGCACCCGCATCCGGTCCGCCGGCAGCAGGATGCCGGTCTCCTCGGCCAGTTCGCGGGCCGCCGCCTGCTCGAAGGACTCTCCCGGGTGGTCGACCTTGCCGCCCGGCAGGCTCCAGGTCGGGGGCTCACCGGCGGCGGTGCGGCGGCCGATCAGCACGCTGCGCCCGTCGGTGCTGGGGACGATGACGCCGGCACCGATCAGCGGCGTGGTGGCGGTGGCGGGGCGGGTTCCGGAGGTGATCATGCCTCAGGCTTACCACGTCCGCGGCGCCCGGCGGGCCGGGTCCGCCGGCGCGGGGCGCTCCCGGTTTCCCGGCGGGGGCGCACCCGGTTCCCGGGACGCTCCCGCACCGCCCGGGGAGGTCACCAGTTGCCCGGCTCGAAGTCCTTGAGGAAGCAGCCGAACAGGTCCTCGCCGCGCTCGCCGCGGACGATCGGGTCGTACACCCGGGCCGCGCCGTCGACCAGGTCCAGCGGAGCGTGGAAGCCCTCCTCGGCCAGTCGCATCTTGTCCGGGTGCGGGCGCTCGTCGGTGATCCAGCCGGTGTCCACGGCGGTCATCAGGATGCCGTCGGTCTCCAGCATCTCGCGGGCGCTGGTGCGGGTGAGCATGTTCAGCGCGGCCTTGGCCATGTTGGTGTGCGGGTGGCCGGCGCCCTTGTAGCCGCGGCTGAACTGGCCCTCCATGGCGGAGACGTTCACCACGTACTTGCGCCGGGCCGGCGACGCGGCGAGCGCCGCGCGCAGCCGGCTGACCAGGATGAACGGCGCGGTGGAGTTGCACAGCTGCACTTCGAGCAGCTCGATCGGGTCGACCTCGTTGACCGTCTGCACCCAGCTGTTGGTGTCGACCAGGTCGGGGACCAGACCGCCGGCGTCGATCGCGGTGCCGGCCGCGATCCGCTCCGGCGAGGCGGAACCGGTGACCAGCGCCAGCGAGGTGACCTGCTGCGCGGTGAGCGCCTCCCGCTCGCCGCTCGCCTGACCCGGCAGCGCCGGGCGGTCGACGCCGCCGCTGCCGAACGCGCCGATGATCTCGTGACCGGGCAGTTGCCCCGCCGGCAGCGGCGCCGACTCGGCGGCGACCAGCTCGGCGTAGGCGGCGGGGGAGCGGCGCACGGTCTGCGCGGCGTTGTTGATCAGGATGTCCAGCGGGCCCTCGGCGGCCACCGCGTCGGCCAGTGCCACCACCTGCGCGGGGTCGCGCAGGTCGATGCCGACGATCTTCAGGCGGTGCAGCCAGTCCGCGCTGTCCGGCATCTCCTTGAACCGGCGGATCGCGTCCTTCGGGAACCGGGTGGTGATGGTGGTGTGCGCCCCGTCGCGCAGCAGCCGCAGCGCGATGTACATGCCGATCTTGGCGCGGCCACCGGTGAGCAGCGCGCGGCGCCCGGTCAGGTCGGCCTTCTGGTCGCGGCGGGCCCGGTTGTTGCTGGCGCACGGCGGGCAGAGCTGGTGGTAGAACGCGTCGACCTCGACGTAGCGGCCCTTGCAGATGTAGCAGGAGCGCGGGCGCTGCAGGATCCCGGCGATCTCGGTGCTCGGCGTCGGGCTGCTGAGGCCGAAGACGCCGGCCGTCTCGTCGTCGATCCGCCCGGGGGCGCCGGTGGCGGTGCGCGAGGTGACGGCGCGGTCGTTGGCCGTCTTGGCGGCGCGGGTCTCCTGGCGGCGGCGCTGCTTCACGGTGCGGAAGATGCCGGCGACGGCCCGGCGCACGGCGATCGCGTCCGGGTGGTCGACCGGGAGGTCGTCGAGCTCGGCGAGCACCTGGAGGCAGGAGCGCAGGCGCTCGGGGTCGATCCCGGGCCCGTACTCCTCGGTGACGCCGTCGGCGGGGTCGGCGATCGGCTCCGGCCGGTCGTACTGCTGCTCCGCTGCCGTCGTCATCCTGGTGCGCTTCCTTGCTCGCTGGGGCACGGCGCGCTGAGGTCGGTGGCGCCGGTGCGGTGGGGGTACCCGATGAACTTTACGGAGTGGGCGGGGGTCGGCCAAACGCGTTGATCGGGATGACAGCTGACAGAATCTGAAATCTGTCAGCTGTCAGGTGAAATCGGGTGACTGTCAGGCGTCGTCCGGGCTACCCGAGCAGCGCCAGCGCGGCGGCCGCGCGCGGTCCGACGGGCGCAGCCAGCCCGGCCAGCTCCGCCACGCGGGCCCGGAGGTTGGGCACGGCCAGGTTCGTACGGGGCACGCCCAGGAAGGCGTCGACCAGCTCCGCCGGCTCCGCCTGTCCCAGCACCAGCCCGTGCAGCAGCACCTGGACGGCCCGGTCCAGGGCGGCGAAAGCGTCGTCGCCGCAGGGAGCGGCAGCGTAGGCCGTCCACGCGTCCACCGCGCCGGGCAGGCCGGCTTCGTACAGCAAGGTCATCGCCGACTCCAACCGGACAGCAGCGTCATCCGGCTCCGCGGCGACGACCTCGTCCAGCACCGCGCGGGCAGCAGGCAGGTCGCCCCGCCTGCGGTGCACCGCCACCAGCTCGCACGCCACCCACGACGTGTCGGGGGCGATCGCCAGGGCCTCGGTCAGATCGGCGACGGCCTCCGCCAGCTGCTGCGCCGCCGCGTGCGCCTGGCCGCGCGAGCCGAGGGCCCAGGCGGACTGCGGGCCGAGTGCGATGGCGGCGGTGAAGTCCGCGATCGCCTCTGCGGACCGTCCTGCCTCGCGGAACGCTTCTCCCCGTTGCGCCAGGGCCCACGCGTCCTGTGGGGTGAGTGCGGTGGCGGAGGTCAGGTCCTCCAGTGCCTCCGCCAGGCGCCCGGCCTGTCGGTGGGTTGCTCCCCGTTGGGCCAGTGCCCGCGCGTCCTGCGGGTCGAGCGCGATGGCGGAGGTCAGGTCCGCCAGCGCCTCCTCGAGGTGCCCGGCCTGTCGGTGGGTTTCTCCCCGGTAGGTCAGGGCCCACGAGTATCGGGGGTCGAGGGCGATCGCGGAGGTCAGGTCCGCCAGTGCCTCCGCCAGGCGCCCGGCCAGCAGGTGCGCCGCGCCGCGTGAGCCCAGCGCCCACGAGTCCTGCGGGCGGATCGCGAGGGCGGCGGTGAGGTCCTGGACAGCTTCCTCCGGCCGGCCCGCCAGCCGGTGGACTTCTCCCCGCTGGGCCAGGGCCCACGCGTTCCGGGGGTCGATCGCGAGGGCGGACGTGAGGTCCTGCACGGCCTCCTCCCGTCGTCCGGCCGTCCTGTGCACCGCCCCCCGGACGGTCAGCGCCCGGACGTGCTGCGGCCGGATCGCGAGGGCGGCGGTGAGGTCGCGCATGGCCTCGGCCGGCTGTCCGGCCTTCCAGTGCACCTCTCCCCGGACGACCAGCACCCACGCGTCACGGGGTGCCAGGACGTGCGCGGCGTCGAGATCGGCGAGAGCCTCGTCGAAGCGCCGGTGCCACCCGTGCAGCTCTCCCCGGTACGCCAGTGGCCGGGCGAGTCCGGCGTCGAGCGCGACGGCCTGGTCCAGGTCGGTGAGTGCTGCGTCGTCCCGGTCGGCCAGGTAGTGGACATGGCCGCGCTGAGCGAGCGCCGCAGCGCGGACCCGGGGCGGCAGGGTGGCCGCGGTCAGTGCCGTGAGGGTCTCCAGGACCGGCTCCGGGGCGGTCAGCGCGTGCCGGATCCGGTCGGCCCACGCCTGCACCTCGGCGTCGCCCCCGTCCTGCGCGGCCTGCCGGAGCACCGCGGCCCACGGGATCACGTCCTCCTGCCCGCCTCCCGTGCTGCGCGCGGTCTCCTCCAGAAGCGCCCCGAGGTCGGCGGCCGGGTCCGCACACACCCGGTGGTAGAGCTCCTCCATCCGGCGCCGCGGCCCGCCCGCCTGCCGGGCCGCCGCATGCCACTCGGCGAGCCGGGCGTGGCCCGCGCGCCACAGCTCCGGACTGTGCGCGCGCTGGTGCCGCAGCAGGCTGGCGCGGACCACCGCGTGGAACTGCTTGAACTCCCCGTGCCCGGTCACGAACGGCTGCCCGAGCAGCCACTCCCACGCCTCCCCGCCCGCCTCACCGCCCGCCCCGGCCCCGGCTGCCGCGAACACGTCCCGGTTCAGCTGCCGTGGCAGGGCCGCCGCCAACAGCACCTCCCGCCGCTCCGGCTCCGGCACCCACTGCAGGAACCGCTCCACCGCGCGGTCGACCGCGTCGCCGCCCGCCACCGCCACGTCCCCCGCGGAGCCGGGCCGGGTGTGGGCGAGCAGCGCGACCAGCAGCGGCAGGCCCAGCGACGCCTGCAGCACCGCCGCCACCGCCCCCGGGTCCGCGACACCGCGGGCCGCCAGCAGTTCCCGGGCCTCCTGGTCGGTGAAGAGTTCCAGCGGCACGTCCACCACCACGTCCCGCAGCGGTGCCCAGTCCCGCTCCGCGAGCGCGTCGCGGCCGGCCAGGACGATGGTCACCTCCAGGGGCAGCCGCCCGAACCCGTCGGTCAGCAGCTCCCGGAGCCAGGCGTCCAGGAGCTGCCCGGTGCGCTCCCAGGTGTCGAGGAACAGCACCACCCGCCGGCCGGGGCGGCGCTCGCACAGCCGGCGCAGTTCGGTCACGAAGGCCCGGCAGAGCGCGGTCTCGCTCTCGGCGGTACCGGTGTCGCCGTGGCCGCGGGCCCGGCGCCGGTGGATCCCGCCGGCCAGCCGGTCCGCGCTCTGGGCCAGCAGCTGCGGGTTGGTCATCGCCGCCACCGCGCCGCCGCCCGGGACCAGGCCGGCGGCACCGAGCGCGGCCTGCGCCACCACCCGAGCCGGCAGCGAGGCCGCCTCCCCGCCCGCACCGGGCTCGCCCGCGGCGTGCTGGGTGCGGCGGTGGCGTTGCACGGCCTGCTCGAAGTCCTTCCAGCCGCCGTCCCGCCGGCCGCCGTCCTTCCGGGCGCCGTCCGGCCCGGCCGGTTGCCCGGCCGGTTGCCCGGCCAGCTGTTCGGCCAGGGCCACCAGGGCCGCCTCCACGCCGGTGGCGCCGTACTCGTCCACCAGCGCGGTCACGGCACCCGCGCGCTCCGCCTCCTGGCGCCAGCGGGCGAGCAGCGTGGACTTCCCGATGCCGCCCACCCCGCGCACGTGGAACAGGAACTCGGCCGGATCCACCGCCTGCGGATCGGGGTCCTTGGCCAGGTTGTCGGTGAACAACGTCAGTTCGGCCCGCCGGCCGACGAACCGGCGCTCCCCGCGACGTTGCAGCGCCTCCCCGCGTGACAGCCGTACCCGCTCCTGCGACACTCGCTCCCCAACTCCCGTGCCACGCACCGCCCAGCGTCGTCGGGTCCGACTTTAGCGGCCCACCCGCCGGGCCGGCACGTGCCCCTGCCGCACCTTCTCCTGCCCCGTCGGCTCCCGCACCAGGTGCGCTTGCGTCTGCCGAACCCGGCTGCCAAGATCACGGCATGACGAATCGAAAGGACATCCGGGCCCTCGTCCGGTGACCCGCTCACAGCATTGGGACCTGGGCGGCACCCTCAGCGGCCGGCCCTCCCTCCACACCCTCGCCCTGGCGGCAACGCCCGAGCCGTCGTCGGACCGATCGGGCCGACCGCCGCACCGTGGGCCGCTGCGGAAGGCGCCCCAACCCAGCGGGCGCGCCAACCGCTCGAAGGACGCCGCCGCGCGGATCGCCGCAGCCGCCACCCGGATGGTGACCGCCGCGCCTCCTGATCGCTCGGTCCTGTCCGTCCTGGACAGACAGCTGCGGCGGATCGTCTGGCGGGACCACGCGCGCCCGCTCGAAGCCGCCCTCGAAACGCTCCTGGACCAGCAGCCCCCGTCCGGCGACCTCCCGCACCGCCTGCACCACCTGGGCCGCTGGTTCGCCGTGCACGGTGAGCACCCCAACGCGGTCCGGTTGGGCATGCTGCTGCTGGGCCTGACCGGGTCGGGTACCCCCGACGACACCGCCGTCCTGACGACTCTCGGCACCTTCTGGGCGTTCTCGTCCGACGCCTGTGCCGCCCTCGTGCGATCCCTGGCCGACCCCCAGCGGCCGCTGTTCGAGCTGGCCCGGCAGGCCGAAGGCTGGGCCCGGGTCGACGCCGTCGGCCGGCTCGGCGCCGTGACCGATCCCGAGATCAGGGAGTGGCTGGTCCGCGCGTCGTGCACCGGCGACGTGCTGGACAACTACTTCGCGCTGCACGCCGCCAGAGTCGGTGGGTTGGCCGCCGTACTGGCCCGCGAGGCCCTGGACGCCGAGACGCTGGGCGGCGCCGGCCGGCTCCTCGAAGCGCTCACCGACCTCGACGGACCGGGCCCCGCCCTGTCCTCGTACGACGAGGCCGTGCCCGCCCTGGACGGCTACCTGCGCCACGCCACCACCCACGGCCTCACCCTGCAACGCCTCTGGAGCCTCCTCACCATCCACCGCTACCTGCACGCGAGCACGCTCTGCCAGGACCACCCGGAGTGGCGCCGGGTTCGCCGCCGCTACGCCGACCTGGTCGCCGGGCCGGCGGCCCGGGACCTGGTCCTGGCCGGCCTCGCCGACGAGGACCCCGGCACCCTTCGGCGCGCGGCCTGGGCGGCCCGGCGGATGGACCTGCCGGCCCGCCCGGCCCTGCTGCGGCGGGTGGAGGTGGATCCGCACGACAACACCGTCTGGTTCCTGCTGGTCGACGACTGTCCGCCCACGGAGATCGCGGCGGTCGTCGCGGCGGCGGAGCGCCTGCTGCCCCTGCAGCGCCTGCGGACCGGTCCGACCACGGCCCTGGGGCTCGGGGCGGAGTACGAGGCCGACCGGAGCCTCGACCTGATCGTGAGCCGGCTGGGCGCGTACCCCGGTCACGGCTGGCCGTTGATCGAGGCCGCACTCGGCAACCGGACCAGCAGGAACCGCCGGATGGCCCTGCGCGCCCTCGCGGGCTGGCCGGTCGAGGCCATGCCCGCCGCGGCCCGTCAGGTCCTGCTCGCCGCTGCCGCCCGGGAGCCCGTGCCCGAACTCCGGGCGGAGCTGACCCGGGCGGCCGAGCGCCTCGTCCCGATCCCCCCAGCCGGAAGAGAACCGTGACCATCCCCGCTCGTCTCGTCGCCACCATCGCCGCCCCGCTGGACCCGGCGTCGACGCCGGCCACGGCGCCGCAGCTGCTCGCCCGGCCGGGCGGCGCGCTCCTGGCGCAGCGGAGCGACACCGAGCTGGTGGCCCTCGACCCGGACCGGTCCGGCCCCGGCCGGGCCACGGAGGTCCGCTTCCCGGCGCCCTGGCCGCGCCGCGTCGGCTCGGTGGCGGTGGCGCCGGGGCGGGAGTTCGCGGTGTTCGCCGGCGTGCACGCGGTGCGTTCGGTGACGCCGGCCGGGGCGACGCGCTGGGAGGTGCGGCACGGTTGTTGGGCCGGCAGCTGCGCCGCCCGGCACGCGTCGTTCGACGAGTACGCGCACGACGCGGAGCACCGCTACCCCGACGGCGGCTCGGTCGCGGTCAGTGCGGACGGCCGGTACGTCTGGGCCCACGTCCGCGGCCCGTTGATCGACCATGAGAACACCGCCGACGAGGACACCGACGACGACCAGGAGCTCTGGCTGCTCCTGGACGCCGCCGACGGCCGGGTCCTCGGCCGGTTGTCCACCGGAACCATCGCCTCCGGTTCCGCGCACACCCCGCACCCGGACCCGGCCCGGATGGGCCTGAGCGTCGGCGAGGGCGAGGAGGGCTCGCCCGTCCTCTGGGGGCGCTGGGACGGCCGGCGGCTGACCGTCGCGGAGATCGGGACCGAGCGGCTCCTGCTCGCGGTGAGCCCGTCCGGCCGCCACCTGCTGAGCGTCGACGCCGGGCAGTGGTCGCTCGCGCTCCACCGGGCCGCCGACGGTTCGGTGCTGCGCGAACTGGCCGCCGAGGGCACCGTGCCGCCCCACCCGGCGAGCCCGGGCGGCGACCGGGTGCACTGGGACTACGACGCCGCCTTCGTCGCCGAGGACACCGTCGTCGCCGGGACCTCCGAGTGCGACGCCGGCTTCGGCGCGGCCCGGCACTGGCTGGTCGAGGTGCCCGGGATGTCGCTGGGCGGGGAGATCGGCTACCCCGCTCCCGTCTCGGGCCCGGCCCGGACGGTTGGGGGCGGCAGGTGGTGCACGGTGTCCAAGGACGGGACGTCCGTGCAGCTGTGGGAGCTGGGTCGGTAGATTCAGCGGCATGACCACGCGACCCGCCACCCCGCCGTCCGACCCCGTGGTGCTGCTGCCCTACCCGCCCGAGGAGATCCCGGGGCTGCCGGGCGGGCTGGCGGTGCACACCTTCGACGGGGTCGCCTGCGACGGCCGCGCGGGCCTGCCCTCGGACGAGCTGCTGGCCCGGGTCGAGCTGTTGGTGACGCCGTACATGCGAACCGGCACCGTGCTCCCGCTGCTGCCGCGGATGACTGCGCTCAAGGTGGTGCAGACGCAGACCGCGGGGGTGGACGACATCCTGCCGCACGTGCCGGCCGCGGTGACGCTCTGCAATGCGCGCGGGGTGCACGACGCCAGCACCGCGGAGCTGGCGCTCACCCTCACCCTGGCCGCGCTGCGCGACATCCCGGGGTTCGTGCGGGGGCAGGACGCCGAGGAGTGGCGGGCCGGGTTCTACCCGGCGCTCGCGGACAGGACGGTGCTGATCGTGGGGTACGGCTCGGTCGGTGCGGCCGTCGAGGACCGGTTGCGGCCCTTCGAGTGCGAGGTGCTGCGGGTGGCCCGCACCGCCCGGACCGCGCCCGCCGGGCCGGTGGCGCCGCTCACCGCACTGCCCGAGCTGCTGCCGCGGGCGGACGTGGTGATCCTGGCCGTGCCGCTCTCCGCGCAGACCCGCGGGCTGGTGGACGCCGCCTTCCTGGCCCGGCTGCGCGACGGAGCGCTGCTGGTGAACGTGGCGCGCGGCCCGGTGGTGGTGACCGACGCGCTGCTGGCCGAGCTGACGGCGGGTCGGCTGCGGGCCGCGCTCGACGTCACCGACCCCGAGCCGCTGCCGGCCGGGCACCCGCTCTGGCACGCGCCGGGCGTGCTGATCAGCCCGCACGTGGGCGGCAGTTCCTCGGCCTTCCTGCCCCGGGCCCGCCGCCTGATCGGCGCCCAGCTGACCCGCTTCGTCAAGGGCGAGCCGCTGGCCAACGTGATGCCCCGCGCCTGACCCGGAGCCGACGCCCCGCTCCCGGCCCGGGCGTCATCAGGGCACCCGCCGCGTCCGCGCCGTGCTCGCCCACCTCAACGGGGACCGACAGCCAGCGCCACCGCCCGCCGGACCGCGGGTTCCGGACTGGCGAGCACCGGCACGGCCGCGGCGCCGAGCAACGCCACGGCCGGCGCCATCGAGGCCTGTGCCAGCACGATCACGTCCACCGCGCCGCCCGTCGCCCGGACCCGGTCGGCGATCGCGGCGTGGTAGGCGGCCGTCTCGCCCGCCTCGAAGAGCTCCCAGGCGCCCGGGCAGGCGAGCTCCAGCACGCGGTCCGCCGCGACCCCGACCTCGGCCAGCAGCTCCCGGGTCGGCGCCAGGGTGGACTCGACGGCGTGGAGCAGCCCGATCCGGCGGTACCGCGCGGCCTCCTCGGCCATCGGGCGGTCCACCCGCAGCACCCGGGTGCCGGGCGGGGCCAGCTGCTCCGCGGCGCCGCCGATGGTCGAGCAGGTGCAGACGATCACCTCGGCGCCGGCGGCGGCCAGTTCGTCGAGCCGCGCGCGCAGCCGGTCCCGGTACGGCAGGCCGGCCCGGGCCGCGGCCAGCAGGGACGCGTCCACCAGGTGGTGGTCCGTCAGCGCGGGGGCGAGCCGGGCGAGCCGGGCGCGGAAGTCGGCGGGGTGGACGTCCGAGGTGTGCAGGAACCCGATGGTGACCATAAAGGCTGTATAGACATGTTCGCCCCGACTCTGTCAACCCCCGAGCGGCGGTGCGCACTCCCGCCGGTCGACGGATGTCGCCGGTCAGGGCGGAACTGCGAGGATGCCCGGGCAGCTCGCGTGGCGTCGACCCCGCTCCGCGGGCCCGCTGTCGCCGCGTGGCCGGGAGTACGCCCGGGGAACCCCCGGCCGCGCGGCGACCACCGACCCGAGGGCGCACCGGAGGGGTGTGCGTCCCCTGGTGGGCGGTCGCCGGGTCAGACCGAGGCGGCCGCTGCCGCCACGAAGGCGGCCACGATCGGGTCGGGGTGCTCCGCGGGCCAGGCGAGCACCACCCGGCTGGGCGGGTAGTCGGTCAGTGGGAGGAAGGCCACGCCTTCGGTCCGGTGGTGATGGGTGGCACCGATCGGCAGGATGCCGACCGCACCCTGCCAGACCACGGCGTGCAGGCACTCGGCCACCGCCCGGACCACCGGCCCCCCGCCGTTCCCCACCTGCGGTGCTTCGTCCGCCGCCCCCGCCGCGGGCTGTGCCTGGCCCTGCCAGTAGCGCCGCCAGGCCGGGTCCGCCTCCGGCGGCAGCCGCAGCCACGGCCGGTCGGCGAGCTCGGCCACCGTCACGCTCTCCCGCCGGGCCAGCCGGTCGGCGGCCGGCAGCACCGCGACCACCGGCTCGCTCGCCAGCACCCGGACGGACAGCCCCTCGGTGTCGAACGGCAGCCGGGTGAGCGCCACGTCCACCTGGCCGGCCCGCAACCCCGCGGTGGGATCGCTGATCCCGGCCTCCCGCAGCCGCACCAGCGCCTCCGGGTGCCGGCGGCGGAAGGCCTCGGCGGCGCGCGGGCCGAGGCCGCGCCCGGCCCCGGCCACCGTGCCCACCACGATGGTGCGCCGCTCGGCGGTCTGCCGGACCCGCTCGCTCGCCCGCTCCGCCGCCGCCAGCAGCTCCCGGGCCTCGCCCAGCAGCACCGTCCCGGCCGCGGTCAGCCGCACCCCCTGGGCCGAGCGGTCGAACAGCCGGGTGCCCAGCGAGTCCTCCAGCTCGCGGATCCGTCGGCTCAGCGGCGGCTGCGACATGTGCAGCCGGGCCGCCGCGCGGCCGAAGTGCAGTTCCTCGGCCACGGCCACGAAGTACCGCAGGCGGCGCAGATCCATGCCGGGCACACTAGCCTGCCGCACCGACGGTCCGTCACGGCCCCGACGGTGCGGCAGTCGTCACCAGGCAGTCGTCACCAGGCGACCGTCACCAGGCGACCGGCCCCTCCTCGTCGAAGAACCCGCCGGTCGGACCGTCGGCGTCCAGGGTGGCCAGCTTGACCACCACGGCCGCGCCGTCGGCCGCCGTCCGGCTCATCGGGAAGCCGGCGCGCTGCAACTCCTTGGTCAGGTCGGTGTCGCACGGGCCGGGCGAGGCGGCGTTGACCAGGAAGCCGTCCTGGCGCAGCTCCTTGGCGTACTGGACGGTCAACGCGTTGAGCGCGGACTTGGAGGTCGGGTAGGCGGCGACGGCGGGCACCTTGCTCAGGTATCCGTGCGGGTCGCTCTGGGCGGTCACCGAGCCCATGCCGCTGGACACGTTGACGATGCGCGGCGCGGCCGACCGGTGCAGCAGCGGCAACACCGCGTTGGTGACGGTGAGCACGCCGAAGACGTTGGTCTCGAAGACCTCGCGGACCAGGTCGAGGTCGGCGGTGCTCGGGCGGTGGCGCGGGTCCTCGGCCGCACCGGCGTTGTTGACCAGCACGTCCAGCCGCCCGAACCGCTCCTCCAGCCACCGGGCCGCCCGCGTCACGGTCGCCGGCTCGGTGACGTCCAGGTGCACCGGGTAGGCGGTGGCCCCGGCGGCCACCAACAGCTCGGCGGCGGCCCGCCCGCGCTCGGCGTCGCGGGCGCCCAGCACCACGGTCAGGCCGCGCTCGGCCAGTTGGCGGGCGACCTCGAAGCCGATGCCCTTGTTCGCCCCGGTCACCAGTGCCACCGCGGCGGTCGGCGTTGCAGTCTCGTTCTCGTTCATGCCGTCAGCCCATCACGGCCGCCGCCCCGCCGGCCAAGACCATCTCGGCATCGCCCGGTCCGTCCTGGTATCACCGCAGCTCGGCCCGGCACCGCGCGGGTGCCCGCGAAAGGTCTGGACCACTGTCGCGGTGTCGGGGGAGACTCGTCCCATGAGCGACACCACCCCGCCACCGCCGATGCTGTTGGGCCGTCAGGACGAGCTGCGCCGCTGCCGGGCCGTGCTGGACGCCGGCGGGGCCGCGGGGGTGCTGCTCACCGGGGCGGCCGGCATCGGGAAGTCGGCGGTGCTCGACGCCCTGCAGACGGCGGCGGTCCGGGCGGGGCAGTTGGTGCTGCGCAGCAACCCGGTGGCCGGCGAGGCCGAGTTGCCGCACCTGGCACTCTACGACCTGTTCGCCGGGGTGCTCGCCGACCCCGGACGGGCGCCGCAGCCGCTGCCGTTGGCGCCCGCGCTGCGCGAGTCGTTGGACGTGGCGCTGCTGCGGGCTCCGGCGGCGGAGGCGGAACGGGCCGTCGACCGGCTGGCGTTGAGCGTCGCGGTGCTGGAGCTGCTGCGGCTGCTCGCGGCCGCGCAGCCGGTGCTGCTGCTGCTCGACGACGCGCCCTTCCTCGACCCCGCCAGTGCCCGGGTGCTCGCGTTCGCCGCGCGGCGGCTCGGGGCGGCGCGGGTGCGCTGGGTGGCCGCGGAGCGGGTGGGCGGCGCCGGTGAACCGGGCTCGCTGGGGCTGCTGCCCGACGGGGCGTCCGAACTGGCCCTGGCGCCGCTGCCGGATGCGGACCTGCGCGCGCTGCTCCGGGCCCGCGGCGGCCTCGCGGCGGGTGACCCGGTGGCCGAGCGGATCGCCGCCGCCGGCGGGGGCAACCCCGGGTGCGCGCTGGAGCTGGCCCGGGCGGCGCAGCGGTGGCGGACCCCGATCCGGGCGGGCGACCCGCTCCCGGTGCCGCGGACGCTGCGGGAGCAGTTCGCGCCGCTGCTGGCCCGGCTCTCCGCGGAGTCGGCGGAGGCGCTGCTGCCGTCGGCGGCCGCAGCGCTGCTGCCCGGTGCGGGACCCCAGGTCCCGCTGTCCGCCGGCACGCTCGCCGCCGGGCAGGCCGCCGGGGTGCTCGGCGCGAGCCCGTCGCCCGGCGGGCGGCCGTGCTTCACCCACCCGCTGCTGCCCGAGCTGCTCTACGCGGGGGCGAGCCCCGAGCAGCGCCGCCGCAGCCACGCGCTGCTCGCCGAGCAGGTGGCCGACCCGCTGGAGCGGGCCCGCCACCGGGCCCTCGCGCACCCCGCCGCCGATCCCACGGCCGACCCCGCCGCGGCCGCCGAGGTCGCCGAGGTCGCCGCCGACCTCGCCGCCGCCGCGGAACTCGCCGTCGACCGCGGCGCGCCCGCACTCGCCGCCGAACTGGCTCAGCTGGCTGCCGAACGCTCCGCCCACGACCCCGAGTTGGCCGCCGATCGGCTGCTGCTCGCGGCCCGGCACGCGCTGGACGCGGGCCGGCCGGCCCAGGCCCGCCAGGCCTGTGCGGCGGTGCTGCACGGCGCCAACCGGGCCGCCCGGGTCGGCGCCCGGCTGCTGCTGGTCGAGCTGGCGGGCGGCGACCGGGCCGCGGTCCCCGCGCTGCTCGCCGCCGCCCAGGTCGAGGCGGGCGACACGCCCCGGCTGCGCACCGCGGTCCAACTGCACCGCGCGGAGCACGCGCTGAGCACCGGCCGGCGGGACCACGGCCTGGCCGAGCTGGCCGAGGCGGCCCGCGACGCCGAGCGCAGCGGCGACCTGGACCGGCAGTTGGAGGTGATCGCGCTGCGGGCGCCGACCGAGCTGCAGCAGCGTCCCGGCGGGGTGCCGCCCGCGCTGCGCGCGGCCACCGCCCTGGCCGCCGGCCGCTGCACCGCCGCCCCCACGGCCGCCGCGGTGCAACTGCGCTGCTGCCTGGTGGTCGGGCTGCTGCGCACCGGGTCGGTGACCGAGGCGATCGAGGAGGTCGACCGGCTGCGGGCGGACGTGGAGAGCGCCGGACGGGTCCGGGACCTGGCCGACGTGCTGCACCTGGTCGCCTCGGTGCACGAACGGGCCGGCCGCTGCGGCACGGCCTTCCGGGCCGCCCGGCGCGGCGGGCGGTTGCGCCGCGAACTGGGGCCCACGCCTGCCCCGGGCCTGGTGCTGAGTGCAGCCGCCGAACTCAACGGCGGCACCGCGGCCCGGGCCGCCGAGCTGGCCGGGCCGCGCTGCGGGCGGCCGAGGCGGCCGGCGACACCGAGTGGACCGCCTACGCCGCGGGCCTGCTCGGGCGCGCCGAACTGGTGGCGAACCGGTTCCCGCAGGCGGCCGAGGAGTTGGACCGCTGCCGCACCCTGCTGCGCGGCCTCGGGTTCCGGGACCCCGCGCTCTTCCTGGTGGACGCCGACCTGGCCGAGGCCCTGGCCCGCTCGGGCGCGGGCCCCGCGGCCCGCGGGATCCTCGCGGAGGCGGCGGCGGAGACCGAGCGGCTGGACCGCAGCGTGCTCCGGCTCGGCCTGACCCGGGCGGCAGCGGTCCTGGCCGGAGCGGAGGGCGACCCGCGCGGCGCCGCCGACGAGCTGCGCGCCCAGCTGCCGCCCACCCACCCCTACCCGCTGGAGCGGGCCCGGGCCCTGCTCGCCCTCGCCGACCTGGAACGCCGCGCCCGCCGCCGGGCCGCCGCCCGCACCGCCCTGCACGCGGCCCGCGAGGTCTTCGCCGCCGCGCACTGCCTGCCCTGGCTGGCCCACACGGACGACCGGCTGGCCCAGCTCGACGGCCGCACCGCCACCGGCACCGCGGCCCCGGCCCTCACCGACCTGGAACGCCGGATCGTCACCCTGGTCCGCGGGGGCGCCAGCAACCGCCAGGTCGCGGCCGCCCTGCACGTCTCCGTCAAGTCGGTCGAGGCCGCCCTGACCCGCCTCTACCGCCGCCTGGGCGTCCGCGACCGCGCCGGCCTGCTGGCCAGCCCGGCGGCGGGCTGAGCGGCGGGCCGAGCCGCCGGCCGAGCGGCGGGCCAGTGGGCAAGGGTCACCCTAGAACCGAGCAACTCCAGGGCAAGGGTGGCACTTTGACTTCGATTCATTGACCCGACCTGCCGCCCCGACTACGTTCTCCGGTCAACGCGGGACGCACACCCCCACCCCCACGTGCTCGTGGGCGGCCCCGTCCACGGGCCTCGTCCGCCCCCACCTCATGGGCGAATTCCGTCAAGGAGTCCGCATGGAGAACCACGCACCGGAGCGCCGAACGGAGCGCCGACCGGCGCGCCCCCGCCGGCCACGCTCCGCGCTGCTCGCGCCGCTCTCCGTCCTCGGCCTGCTGGCCGCTTCCTTCGCCGGCCTGACCGGCACCGCCTCGGCCGGCACGCCCGCGAGCGCCGGCGGCGGGATCACCGTCGCCCGCTCCTGCGCCGCGCCCACCCACCCCGGCGAGCTGGCCTGCCTGGCCCTGAAGCGCACCGACCTGCACCGGACCGCGCACGCGCACAACGCCCAGGCCACCCCGTCCGGTTACGGCCCGGGCGACCTGGCCAGTGCCTACGACCTGCCCAGCGGCGGTGGCACCGGCCAGACCGTGGCGATCGTGGACGCGCAGGACGACCCGAACGCCGAGTCGGACCTGGCCGCCTACCGTTCCCAGTACGGCCTGCCGGCCTGCACCACCGCGAACGGCTGCTTCCGCAAGATCGACGAGAACGGCGGCAGCAGCTACCCGACCGCCGACACCGGGTGGGCGGGCGAGATCTCGCTCGACGTCGACATGGTCAGCGCGGTCTGCCCGAACTGCCACATCCTGCTGGTGGAGGCCGCCTCGGCGAACATGAGCGACCTGGGCACCGCGGTCAACCAGGCGGTGGCGCAGGGCGCGAAGTTCGTCTCCAACAGCTACGGCGGCGCCGAGGACGCCACCGACACCTCCTCCGACCAGGCCTACTTCGACCACCCCGGGGTGGCGATCACGGCCAGCACCGGCGACTCCGGCTACGGCGCCGAGTACCCGGCCACCTCGCAGTACGTCACCGCGGTCGGCGGCACCACGCTCAACCGGGCCTCCACCACCCGCGGTTGGACCGAGAGCGTGTGGAACACCAGCGCCACCGAGGGCACCGGCTCCGGCTGTTCGGCGTACGTCGCCAAGCCGTCCTGGCAGCACGACACCGGCTGCGCCAACCGGGCCGAGGCGGACGTCTCGGCGGTCGCGGACCCGGCCACCGGAGTGGCGGTCTACCAGACCTACGGCGGCAACGGCTGGTCGGTGTACGGCGGGACCAGCGCGGCCTCCCCGATCATCGCCTCGGTCTGGGCGCTGGCCGGCGCACCGGGCCCGGGCGACCGGGCCAACCAGTACCCGTACCAGCACACCGGCAGCTTCAACGACGTGACCAGCGGCAGCAACGGCAGCTGCACCCCGGCCTACCTCTGCACCGCCGGCCCGGGCTACGACGGCCCGACCGGCTGGGGCACCCCGAACGGCACCACCGGCTTCACCGCGGGGACCACCGCCGAGACGGTCACGGTCACCGACCCGGGCGGCCAGAGCGCCACCGTGGGCACCGCCGTCTCGCTCCGGCTCGCGGCCACCGACTCGGCGGGCAAGGCGTTGAGCTACACGGCGTCCGGTCTGCCGGCGGGTCTGTCGATCAGTTCCTCGGGTCTGGTCTCCGGCACTCCGACGGCGGCGGGCACCTCCTCGGTGACGGTGACGGCGAGTTCGGGCACCGCCACCGGCAGCGCCACCTTCAGCTGGACCGTCACCGGTGGCGGCGGCTCCGGGTGCACGGGGCTGACGGCGTGGGGCGCGAGCACCTCGTACGTGCCGGGCGACCAGGTCTCCTACGGCGGCCACAAGTGGCTCTCCACCTGGTACTCCACCGGCGCCACCCCCGGGGCGCCGGCCTCCTGGTCGGTCTGGTCGGACCAGGGCTCCTGCTGACCGACCCCGGCCGGCCGCCCGTTGGGGAAGGGTGAGTCGGCCGGACCGGGCCGGGCCGCGATGGCGGGGACCATCGCGGCCCGGTCGCCCTTCGGCGAGGACCGGCTGAGCCCTAGCCCAGCCGGTCCTCGATCAGCCGGGTCAGCCGCCGCAGCCCCTCGGTCACCTGCTCGGGCGTCAGCAGGCTGACCGACAGGCGCAGTTGCCGCCGCGCCTGCGGGGCGTCGGTGAAGTGGTGCATCGGCGTCCAGAGCAGCCCGTAGTCCCGGGCCGAGGTCTCCAGCAGCGCGTCGTCCACCTCGAACGGCACGTCGACCACCAGGAAGAACCCGCCGCTCGGGGTGTTCCACGTGACCCCGCGGCCGGGCGGGAAGGCCGCGGCCAGGCCGGCCAGCAGCCTTGCCAGGTTCTCCCGGTAGAGCGCGATCTCCCGCTCGTTGGCCTTGACCAGGCTGCCCCCGTGCTCCAGCAGCTTGCCGGCGATCACGGCCTGCGCGATCGGCGCGGTGTTGACCGTCAGCATGCTCTTCAGCTTGGCGAGTTCGTCGGCCAGCAGCGACCGGGAGCCGTCCGCCGCGGCCACCAGCTGGTCGGCGACCACGAAGCCGACCCGGGCGCCGGGCAGGCCGGTCTTGGCGTAGGAGCCCAGGTAGACCACCCGGCCGCGGGTGTCCAGCGCCTTGAGGGTGGGCGGCCGGTTGTCGGGGTCGGTGGCGAAGACGCCGTAGGGGTTGTCCTCCAGCAGCAGCAGGTCCTCGCGCTCGGCCAGCTCCAGCAGCGCCCGCCGGGTGGCCAGGTCGAGGCTGAGGCCGGACGGGTTGGAGTGGTCGGCCAGCAGGTAGCAGGCGCGCGGCCGCAGGCCCTCGGCGCGGGCCCGGCGCACCGTGGCGGCCAGCTCGTCCAGGTCCACCCCGCCCGGACCGCCGGGGACCGTGCGCACCGGCAGGTCCACCAGCTTGGCCGCGCCGGTCAGCCCCACGTAGGTCGGCGCCACGGCGAGCACCACGTCCCGCTCGTCGCGGCGCAGCGCGCGCAGCACCAGGAACATCGCCTCCTGGCAGCCGACGGTGATCACGATCGACTCCGGGTCGGCGGTGATCCGCTCGTCCACCGCGAGGTTGCGGGCCACCAGCTCGTGGATGATGCCCTTGGTCCGGCCGTACTGGAAGAAGGCGCGGCGTGCCTGCTCCGGCGTCAGCCCCTGTTCCTCCGTCAGGTACCGCTGGTAGCGCTCCAGGTAGCGGTGGAGGTCGGCGATCTCGAAGAACTCCTCGTAAGGCCGGCCGGCCGCCAGCGAGAGCGCCCCGGGATGGCGGCCGGCGACCTCGTTGAGGAAGTTCATCGACTCCAGGGTCGGGTCGGCCAGTGAGCCGTGCAGCTCCAGCAGGGCCAGGGTGGTCAGATCGGTCACGGCAGCTCCAGGCGGTGGGGCGGGTCGGGGTTTCGCAGGCGCGGATCACGGTGCGCAGACGCGGGTCAGGGCGCGCAGGCCCGGATCACGGTGCGCAGGTCACGGGCTTCGGCGGGGGAGGCGCAGCCGGCCAGGCCGAGGGCGTCGTCGAACTCGGCGGCCAGCAACTCCAGCACCCGCCGGGCGCCGGCCTCGCCACCGGCGGCCAGGCCCCAGACCAGCGGCCGGCCGACCAACACGCCGTCGGCGCCCCGGGCCAGCGCCCGCAGCACGTCCAGGCCGCTGCGGATCCCGCCGTCCAGCAGCACCTGGCAGCCGTCGCCGACCGCCTCGCGCACCTCGCCGACCAGCTGCACCGCCGGTGCCGCGCCGTCCAGTTGCCGGCCGCCGTGGTTGGAGACCACCACGGCGGCGGCGCCCGCCCGGGCGGCCAGCACCGCGTCCTCGGGCGCCAGGATCCCCTTCAGCACGATCGGCAGCTCGGTGAGGGTGCGCAGCTCCGCCAGGTCCGCCCAGCCGAGGTCGGGGGCGAAGGCCAGCGCGGTGTGGGTGGCGACCGCCGATCCGCCGCTGCCGGTCCGGTGCGCGGCGGAGCCGGTCGCCTCGGTGAGGTTGGCGGCCACCACCTCGGGCGGCAGCGCGAAGGCGTTGCGGATGTCGCGCAGCCGGCGGCCCATCCACGGCACGTCCACGGTCACCACCAGGGCGCTGCAGCCGGCCGCCTCGGCCCGCCGGACCAGCTCCCGGCGCCGGCCGGCGTCGCGCAGCCAGTACAGCTGGAACCAGGTGTCGGCGCCGGTGGCCGTGATCTGCTCGATCGGGTCGCTGCTCAGCGTGGCGGCGGTGAACGGCACCCCGGCCGCGGCGCAGGCCCGGGCGGTGGCGAGTTCGCCGTCCGGGTGGGCGAGGCGGTGGTAGGCGACCGGCGCCACGGCGAGCGGCAGCGCGGCCGGGGAGGCCACCAGGCGGGTGGCGGTGGCGCGGGCCGAGACGTCCCGCAGCACCCGGGGCACCAGGAAGATCTCCGCCAGCGCGGCGCGGTTGGCCCGCAGCGACTGCTCGCCGCCCGCACCGCCGGCCACGAAGTCCCGGACGTCGGGCGGCAGGACGGTGCGGGCCAGCTCCTCCACCTCGTCCAGGGTGAGGGTGTCGGCAAGGGTGCGGGCGGTGCTCGCGGTCACGGCGCTGGGCTCCTCTGCTCACTGCGGTGCTCACTCCGGGGGATCGTCAGCTACCCGCACGCCTGGCCGAATATGCTCCCCGGGCCGTCGTTTGGAGCGTCGAGCTGCTGGACAAGTTTCACGCTGGTCGTGATCGGCCCGGTATCGTGCGCACACCGCTTGACCCTGCTCGACCTTGCTTGACCCTGCTCGACCCCGCACCTGACCACCGCTCGGAGAGGACACGAGACCCATGGCGAACCCGTTCGAGGACGCGGACGGCACCTTCCTGGTGCTGGTGAACGAGGAGAACCAGCACTCGCTCTGGCCCGAGTTCGCCGAGGTCCCGGCCGGCTGGACCACCGTCCACGGTCCGGCCGACCGCCAGGCCTGCCTGGACTACGTCGAGTCGAACTGGACCGACATGCGCCCGGCCAGCCTGATCCGCGCGATGGCGGAGGGCGAGTAACCGGGCGCGCGCCACACCGGTCCAGCGGGCAGGGGCCAGGCCCTAGGGCCTGTCTTCCAACCCCCGTCTGCGCGGCGACGCCGGGGCACGCACCTCGACGGCTTCTCGTCAGTCGCCGATGCTCCGCATGGACTCCTTCCTCGGCGCCGCCGATGCACGCACCCCAACGCCGCCGCGCCCGCCCTTCGGGCGGACGACGGGGGTTCGAAGACAGGCCCTAGGCCCCTGCCCGCGACCCCCGGCACCTGTGAGAGGCTGCCGCCATGTCACCGCAGCACCCCACCGCCGCCGGGGCGTGGATCCGCCGGCTGACCCCGCGGCCCGCGCCGTCCATTGTTGCCGGGTCCACCCACGCCGGGGCCGCCCCGGCCGGGCCGACCCGGCTCCGCTTGATCTGCCTGCACCCCGCCGGCGCCGGCGCCTCGCTCTACCGGGACTGGCCCGCGGCCCTGCCGGCCGACGTCGAGGTGCTGGCGGTCCAGCTGCCCGGCCGCGAGACCCGGCTGTTCGACCCCTGCCTGACCGACTACCGGCAGGTGGTCGACGAACTGCACGCAGCGCTGCGCCCGCTGCTGACGGGCCGCTACGCGCTGTTCGGCCACAGCATGGGCGCGATGCTCGGCTACGGCCTGGCCCTGGCCGCCGCGGAACACGGCGACCCCGCCCCGGTCCGGCTGCTGGTCAGCGGCTGCGGCGGCCCCGGCTCGGCACCGCGCGAGCCCGGGCGGGCCGACTGGAGCGACGAGGAACTGGTCGCGGACCTGCGCAAGATGGGCGGCACCCCCGAGGAGGTACTGGCCCAGCCCGATCTGCTGGACCTGATCCTGCCCCCGCTGCGGGCCGACTACCAGGTCTGCGAGGGCTACTACCAGCCGCGCCCGCAGGCTCCCCGACTGAGCTGCCCGATCTCCGTCCTCGGCGGCCGGGACGACAACGTCACCCCCGCCGACCTGGACCTCTGGTCCGCGGTGACCACCGCCGACACCTCGGTCCGACTCTTCGACGGCGGCCACTTCTTCCTCACCGGCCCCGCGGCCCCGGCCGTGCTGGCCGCGGTCACCGCCGACCTCGCCGACCGCTGACCCTGCCCGTCACCCCGCCCGGCTACGGTCACCCCATGACCGACACCGGCGATGTGACCGACACCCTCGACGTGGCCGCCGCCCTGCGCGGCGGCCTGCGCGACCGCCGGCAGGCCTGGAGCTTCCTGCGCTCCTTCGCCGCCGACTGGACCGGCCGCCCGCTGCGGCCCGCGGACGGCCTCTCCGAGGCCGAGCTGGCCGCCCGCGAGGCCCTGCTGGGCTTCCGGCTGCCGGCCGCGCTGCGCGAGGGCTACGCACTGCTCGGCCACCGCGCCGACCTGGCCGCCGTCCACGCCGACCTGCCCTGGCACTGGGTCAACTGAGGCCCGTCCGGCCCGGGATCATCCCCGAGGACGACCCTCCTCCGCGGTGACGACCCGGAATCGCTCCGACTGCCGACGCCCGCCCAGGGCGCCCGCGCCTACGGTTTCACCCATGAAGCCCAGCCGCCCGAAGCCCAGCCGCCTGAAGGCCACCCGCCGCACCACCCTCGCCGCCGCGCTGCTCGCCCTGGTCCTGCCGCTGCCGATCGCCGCCGCGGGCACCGCCGTCGCCGCCCCGGCCCCGGCCGCCGCGGCCGTCGGTGCACCGGCGCAGAGCATCCGACTGCCCCGCCCGACCGGCCCGTTCGCGGTGGGCACCGACGACCTGCACCTGGTGGACCGGCAGCGCCAGGACCCCTGGGTGCCGTCCGCCGGGCCGCGGCAGCTGATGGTCTCGATGTACTACCCGGCGCTGCACGACACCGGCCGCCCGGCCCCCTACATGACCACCGCCGCCGCACAGGCCTTCCTCGACTTCAACGGCCTGGGCGGCAAGCTCTCCGCCACCGAACTGGCCGCCGCGAAGACCTACGCCGCCACCGGTGCCCGCCCGGCGCACGGCCGCTTCCCGCTGGTGGTGCTCTCGCCGGGGATGGAGCAGCCGCGCGCGATGCTCACCGGCCTCGCGGTGGACCTGGCCAGCCGCGGCTACGTGGTGGCGGTGGTCGACCACACCTACGAGAACCCCGGGACCACCTTCCCGGACGGCACCACGCCGGGCTGCGTGATCTGCAACCGGCCGGTCCCCGGCGGCCCGACCGCGATCGCCGACAGTCGGGCCCAGGACCTCTCCTTCACCATCAGCCAGTTGACCGACCATCACTCCACGTGGCCGTACGCCGAGCTGATCGATCGTCAGGAGATCGGCGTGGCCGGCCACTCGCTCGGCGGCGCCGCCGCGCTCACCACGATGGCCGCCGACCCGCGGGTGCGGGCCGGTGCGGACCTGGACGGCACCTTCTTCACCCCGGTGCCGGCCGACGGCCTGGCCGGGCGGTCCTTCCTGCTCTTCGGCACCCAGCTGGACCACAACGTCGGCGGCTCCGACCCCACCTGGGGCAGCACCTACGCGGCGCTCACCGGCTGGAAGGAGTGGCTGACCGTGGCCGGCACCGTGCACGCCAGCTTCACCGACGTCCCGATCCTGGCCGACGCGGGCGGCATCCCGCTGCTGCCGCAGCTGACCACCCCGGCCCGGCGCGGCATGCAGCTCACCCGCGACTACCTCGCCGCCTACTTCGACCAGCAGCTGAAGGGCCGCCCGCAGCCGCTGCTGGCCGGCCCGAACCCGGCCGACCCCGAGGTGAGCTTCCAGCACCCCTGAGCGGGCCTGACGGCCCCCGAGCACGCCGAAGGGCGCCCGGTGGCCGAACCACCGGGCGCCCTTCGCGCGTTCGGCGCGGAACCCCGCAGGACTACTCCTGCACCCGCTCCTCGTCCGGCGTCAGCACCTGCCGGATCCGCTCCAGCAGCGCGCTGGCATCCGGGCCGGCGCCGACCTGCTCGCCGGTGCCGCTGCCGCGCAGCGCGTCCGCGATCTCCTTGAACTGGGCGTCCCAGTCGTTCTGGTAGACCTGCTCGTGCTCCTCGGCGGCGGTGGACTGCCGCAGCCCGATGGTGAGCTGGATGATCTTGCCGATCAGCGCGGTCATCCCGAACGAGAAGAGGCCGAGGATCAGCACCGCGACCAGCTGCTTGCCCAGCAGGTCCCAGCCGCCGCCGTAGAAGACGCCCTTCTTGCCGGTCATCACGCCGGTGGCCGCCAGGCCCACCATCACCATGCCGAACAGACCGCCCCAGCCGTGGATGCCGACCACGTCCAGGGTGTCGTCCACCCCGAACCGGTACTTCCAGCTGATCGCGAAGGCGCAGGTGAGGCCGGCCAGGAAGCCGATCACCGTGGCCCAGGCCATGCTGACCCCACCGGCCAGCGGGGTCAGCGCCACCATGCCGGTGACCGCGCCCATGCACATGTCCAGCAGGCCCACCTTGCGGGCCCGCAGCCAGACGGTCAGCGCCCAGCCGGCCATCGCCGCGCCGGCCGCCAGCTGGGTGTTCATCACGCCCATCGCGGCGGCACCCGAGGTGCCCAGCGAGGAACCGGTGTTGAAGCCGAACCAGCCGAACCAGAGCAGCGAGAGGCCGACCACCACCAGCGGCAGGTTGTGCGGGCGGATCTTGGTCCGCTCGAAGTCCTGCCGCTTGCCGGCCACCAGGGCCAGCGCCAGGCCGGCCGCGCCCGAGCTGAGCTCGACCACCGTGCCGCCGGAGAAGTCGACCGCGCCGACCTGCTTGGCCACCCAGCCGTCCGGCGAGAAGACCCAGTGCGCCATCGGCACGTAGACCAGCAGGGTCCAGGCGCAGACGAAGGCGATCCAGCCGCGCATGGTGGCCCGCCCGGCCACCGACCCGCTGATCAGCGCGACGGTGACGATGGCGAAGGACATCTGGAAGACCGAGTAGGCCACCGTGGAGACGTTGCCGGTGGCGCTCGGCCCGATGCTGTCCATCCCGACGCCGGCCATGAAGGCGTGGCCCAGGTCGCCGATCACCCCGACGCCGCCGGCGTCCTTGCCGAACGCCAGCGAGTAGCCGACGGTGAACCAGATGATGGTCACCAGCACCAGGCAGACGAAGCACATCTTGAGCATGGCGATGACCTGGCTGGTCTTCACCATGCCGCCGTAGAAGAAGGCCAGGCCGGGCGCCATCAGCAGCACCATGGCCGCGGCCATCATCAGCCAGGCGGAGTTGCCCGAGTCGAGCATCACTTCTCCTGATCCCGGCGCACCAGCACGGCGCGGAGCTCGGCCAGCAACTGGTGGTCCGCGGCGGCCACGTCGGCCTCGCTCCCGGCGGCACCGGCCGGCACCGGCACCCGGGCCGCCAGCAGGCGGTCGCGGATCTCGGAGACGGTCTCGTCGTCGTAGGCCTGCTCCTCCTCCTGGCCCGGGACGTGCTCGTACTCCTCGTCGGCCCGGAAGCCGACGGTCTTCTCGACCACCTTGGCGATCAGCCAGGTGGCGGCGAAGGAGAACGAGGCGCAGGCGACCACGGCGACCGCCTGGCGCCAGAGCTGGTCGATGCCGCCGCCGTAGAAGAGGCCCTTCTTGCCGCTCATCTGGACGGTGGCGAACAGGCCGATCGCCAGCGTGCCGACGATGCCGCCGAAGCCGTGCACGCCCACCACGTCGAGGGTGTCGTCGTAGCCCATCTTGTACTTGAAGTTGATCGCGAAGGCGCAGACCACACCGGCGGCGAAGCCGACCGCCAGCGCGCCGATCGGCGAGATCTCACCGCAGGACGGGGTGATCGCCACCATGCCGGCGACCGCCGCGCCCGACATGCCGAGCATCTCGACGTGGCCGAGCTTCCACTTCTCGATCAGCGCCCAGCCGACCATCGCGGTGGCGGCGGCGAGCTGGGTGTTGAGGAAGGCCATCGGCGCGGTGCCGCCGGTCTCGAGCGCGGAGCCGGCGTTGAAGCCGAACCAGCCGAACCAGAGCAGCGCGAGGCCGATCACGACCAGCGGCAGGTTGTGCGGGCGGATGGTCTCGCGCTCGAAGTCCTTGCGCTTGCGGACCACGATCGCCACCGCCAGGCCGGCCGCACCGGAGTTGATCTCCACCGGCAGACCACCGGCGAAGTCCAGCGCGCCCAGGTGCGCGGTCACCCAGCCGTCGGGGGCGAAGACCCAGTGCGCCAGCGGCACGTAGACCAGCAGGGTCCACGCGATGGCGAACCAGACCCAGCCGCGCATCGTGGCGCGGCCCGCGATCGAGCCGCTGACCAGGGCGACGGTGATGATGGCGAAGGCCATCTGGAAGCAGGAGAAGATCACGGTCGGGATGCCGGTCGAGCCCCAGAGGCTGGTCATCCCGATGTCGTGCATCATCCAGTGCTTCGGCGTGCCGATCAGGCCGAGCCCGCCGACGTCCTTGCCGAACGCGAGGCTGTAGCCGATGGCCAGCCAGAGCAGGGTGACCACGGCCAGGCAGACGAAGCTCATCTTCAGCATGACCAGGACGTGCTTGGTCTTGACCATGCCGCCGTAGAAGAAGGCCAGGCCGGGCGTCATCAGCAGCACCATCGCGGTGCTCGCCATCAGCCAGGCGGTATTGCCCGTGTCGATAGAGGTAGGCATCCGGATTCTCTCTGGGGGGACGGGAAACGGGGGAGGGAGGAACATGGGGGGTCAGGCCTTGCGCACGTCGAACGCCGGTACGCCGATCAGCAGTCGGCGCACCGCGTCCCAGGCCCGCCGCAGCGCGGCCGCGACCGCGGGCGAGTCGCCGCCCAGCACCCGCAGCCAGGCACCGGCCTCCTCGGGCAGCACGCTCACCCCGTACAGCAGCCCGGAGTCCGCCAGCGCCGCGTGCAGCACGTCGGCGATCCCGGCGGCCGGGGCCAGCGGGCTGACCACGAAGAAGCCGGCCACCAGGTCGTGGCCGCCCAGCACCGCCGGGCCGTCGACCGGCGAGCTGCCGGGCGCCAGCCGCACGGTGTCCAGGGCGAACAGTCGGCCGCCGGGGCGGCGCCACTCCAGGTCGGCGGCGAACACCTGGTAGGCGTTCCGCTCGCCCCGGGCCAGCCGGCCGGCCAGCACCGTCTCGGCGGCCAGCACGGTGGCGCCCGGGTCCACGGTGAGCACGGTGCGCTGGTAGAACCGCGAGTCCCGGTAGGGGATGGTCGGCTCCGGCAGGTACTCGACGTAGGCGCCGGGCCCGGCGGTCAGGAAGAGCTGCTGGGTGGCGTAGTCGGCGTCCATCCGGTGCAGCTTGGTGGCCGCCTGGGTGGTCAGGTGCACCGCGGTGTCCGGGCCGCAGTGCAGGTCCAGGCGTAGCCGGTCGGCCTGCACCACGCCGCCGCCGGTGGACATCAGGCAGGTGACCGCCAGGTCGGGCCGGGCCGGGTCGTAGTACAGCGGCCGCATGATCTGCAGCGGTGACTTCTGGTAGCGGCTGACCAGTTCGGTGCGCCCGCCGATCCGCTCGAAGCCGAGCTCGAGCAGGCCGACCTTGCCCGGCGCCCCGACGCCCAGCGCGTCCGGCCGGCCCGCGTACCGCCGCACCTGGGCGGGGACGCGGGCCGGCTCGTAGTGTCCGGGCACCAGCCGGCCGGACGGGGTCGCCGCCGTCACGCGGCCACCTTGCGGTAGCTCTCCAGCAGGTCGGCGACCTGCTCGATGCCCTCGCCGGTCAGGCTGTTGGTGAGCTGCACCGGCCGCCCCTCGCGCACCCGGTGGGCGTCGGCGGTCATCACGTCGAGGTCGCAGCGCACGTACTGGGCGATGTCCACCTTGTTGATGACCAGCAGGTCCGACTCGGTGATCCCGGGACCGCGCTTGCGCGGCATCTTCTCGCCCTCGGCGGTGTCCAGCACGAACAGGAAGAGGTCGACCAGGGCCGGGCTGAAGGTCAGGGTCAGGTTGTCGCCGCCCGACTCGTACAGCAGGGTGTCGATCTCCGGGAAGCGCTCCAGGAGTTCGGCGCCGGCCGCCAGGTTCATGGTCGGGTCGTCGCGGACCGCGGTGTGCGGGCAGGCGCCGGTCTCCACGCCGACCACCTTCTCCGGGTCCAGCACCCCGGCCAGGTTGCGTCGCACGTGGTGGGCGTCCTCCTGGGTGTAGATGTCGTTGGTGACCACCGCGGGGCGCCGGCCCCGGGCGATCAGCACCGGCACCAGGGCCTCGATCAGCGCCGTCTTCCCGGAGCCCACCGGCCCGGCGATGCCCACCCGCAGCACGTCGTCCGCCATGTCCAGCCTTCTTCCTTGCGTGTCCTACAAACGTCCTGACTGTGCGTCAGGAGACGAACATGCGCGCCTCGGCGCGCTCGTGCCGGCCCGACATGGCGTCGGCGACCGGCACGCAGCCGCCCAGGTCGGCGGCCTCCCGGTCGAGCGCGGCCGCGGTGACCTCCTTGATCACCGGCGCCACCTCGCGCAGCGTGCACTGCGCCTGCCGGTGGTCGGTCAGCCGCAGCCGCAGGGCGGCCGAGACGAAGCTGACCGCGAAGGCGAACAGGTCGCTCGCCACCGCCTGTTCCACCGGCACCGCCCCGGCGGCGTGGGCGACTCCCGCCGCCACCGCCTGGCAGCCCGGGGTGCGCTTCTCCCGCACCAGCTCGGCGTACCGGTCCAGCGCCTCGCCGCCGAGCGCCAGTTGGGCGGTCTCCAGCAGCTGCCGCCCGGTCCGGGTGGCGGCCAGCCGCTGCTCGCGGTTGAGCTTGGTGGCGAACAGCCGCTCGTCCACCTCCACCACGCCCGCGAAGTCACCGGCCGTGGCGGCCCGGTGGGCCAGCGCCAGCGCGGTGGCATCGGCCGGGCCGACCGAGTGCCGCAGCAGGTCGGCGAGCAGGGCCGGCACGCCGTCCCGGTCCACCGCCTTGGCCTGCAGGAAGCCCTCCAGCCCGTGCGAGAGGGTGTAGAGGCCGCTGGGGAAGGCCGAGTCGGTCAGCTGGAGGCTGACCAGCAGGCTGTCCAGGGTCGCGGTGCCCACCGGGGTGCCCATCAGATGTAGAAGAGGTGGTTGAGCGGCAGGGACTCGGCCGGCGCGATGGTGGCGGGCACGCCGTCCAGGGTGACCGTGTAGGTCTCCGGGTCCACCTCGATCCGCGGCAGCGCGTCGTTGCGCACCATGTGCTGCTTGCCCACCGTGCGGCAGTGCCGCACCGGCAGCACCCGGCTCTCCAGTCCGAGTTCGGCCGGCACCCCGCGGTCCACCGCGGCCTGCGACATGAACGAGACCCGGGTGGCCTGCCGGGCCTTGCCGTACGCGCCGTACATCGGGCGGTAGTAGATCGGCTGGGTGGTCGGCAGCGAGGCGTTCGGGTCGCCCATCAGCGCCCAGTTGACCATGCCGCCCTTGATCACCAGCTTGGGCTTGGCACCGAAGGAGTGGATCGGCCAGAGCACGATGTCGGCCAGTTTGCCCGGCTCCAGCGAGCCGACGTACTCGGCGGTGCCGGAGGCGATCGCCGGGTTGATGGTCAGCTTGGCCAGGTAGCGCAGCACCCGGAAGTTGTCGTTGCGCTCGCTGTCGCCGGCCAGCTTGCCGCGCTGCTCCTTGCAGTGGTGCGCGGTCTGGAAGGCCCGGGCGAAGGACTCGCCGATCCGGCCCATCGCCTGCGAGTCCGAGGAGAAGATGCTGATCACGCCTTCGTCGTGGAGCACCGTCTCGGCCGCCACCGTCTCGGCCCGCACCCGGGAGTCGGCGAACGACACGTCCTCGGGGATCTCGTGGCTCAGGTGGTGGCAGACCATCACCATGTCGAGCAGCTCGTCGATCGAGTTGACCGTGTAGGGCAGCGTCGGGTTGGTCGACGAGGGCAGCACGTTGGGCTCGCCGGCGATCCGCATGATGTCCGGCGCGTGGCCGCCACCGGCGCCCTCGGTGTGGAAGGTGTGGATGGTGCGGCCGTCGATCGCCGACAGGGTGTCCTCGTAGAAGCCGGACTCGTTGAGGGTGTCGGTGTGGATCGCCACCTGCACGTCGTACTCGTCGGCCACCCGCAGCGAGGCGTCGATGGTGGCCGGGGTGGCGCCCCAGTCCTCGTGCACCTTGAGGCCGCAGACGCCCGCCTCCACCTGCTCGCGCAGCGCCTCGGGCAGTGAGGCGTTGCCCTTGCCCAGCAGGCCGGTGTTGACCGGCAGGTCCTCCACCGCCTGGTACATCCGGCCGATGTTCCACGGGCCGGGCGTGCAGGTGGTGCCGTTGGTGCCGTCGGTGGGGCCGGTGCCGCCGCCGATCAGCGTGGTGATGCCGTTGGTCAGGCCCTCCTGGACCTGCTGCGGGGCGATGAAGTGGATGTGGGTGTCGATCCCGCCCGCGGTGGCGATCAGGTGCTCGCCGGAGATCACCTCGGTGCCCGGGCCGATCACCAGCTTCGGGTGCACCCCGCTCTGCAGCCGCGGGTTGCCGGCCTTGCCGACCGCGGCGATGAACCCGTCCTTGACCCCGATGTCGCCCTTGACCACCCCGAGCACCGGGTCCAGCACCACCACGTTGGTGATCACCAGGTCGAGCGCGCCCTGCAGGTTGGTGGCCGCCGGGTCCTGGGCCATGCCGTCCCGGATGCCCTTGCCGCCGCCGTAGACCGCCTCGTCGCCGTAGTGGCCCTGGTTGTGGTCGTGCTCGACCTCGACCACCAGGTTGGTGTCGGCGAGGTGGAAACGGTCGCCGACCGTGGGACCAAACAGGTCCGTGTACTGCTTGCGGGGGATGACCGCCATCAGAGTTCGCCCTCCTGGTGCTGCTGGTCCGACCGCTGCGGACCGGTGTCGCGGCCCTCGAGCCGGGCGCCGCGGAAGCCGGCCGCCACCGCGCGGCGCAGCGCCGCCGCCCGGGTGTCCGCCGAGCCGAGCCCGCCGTCGACCAGGCCGCTGAAGCCGACCAGCCGGCGGTTGCCCGCGAACGCGGTCAGCGCCACTTCGCGGGTGTCGCCCGGCTCGAACCGCACGGCGGTGCCGGCCGGCAGGTCCAGGTGCATGCCGTAGGCCAGGTTGCGGTCGAACTCGAGCGCGCGGTTGACCTCGAAGAAGTGGTAGTGCGACCCGACCTGGACGGCGCGGTCGCCGGTGTTGCTGACCACGACGCTGGCCTTGGCCCGGCCGGCGTTGAGCTCGACCGGATCGTCTCCGTACAGGTACTCGGGCCTGCCTGACATGGTGTCGTCTCTTTCCGGGGGAGTGAACGGTGCTGTGGGGGCGGGGCTCAGTGGTGGTGCCCGGCCAGCGCGGGGTGGCTGTGCGGGGCGTGGCCGTGGCTCTGGCCGGCGCTGTGCCCGTGGCCATGGCCGTGGCCGTCGCCGTGGCCGTGCCGGTGCCCCCGGACCCCGGTCTCCTGCGGCCCGTGCGAGTGCGGGAAGCCGTGTCCGTGCTCGGCGTCCAGCCCGGCCGCGATGCCGTCCGCGCCGTGTGCGAGGCGGTCCAGGGCGACCGCCACCCGGGCCCGCAGCACGCCGGTGACGGCCTGCGCGGAGACCAGCGGCCCGCCGTCCTCGGCGTCCGCCGTGGCCGGCGCCGCCCCGAACGCGGCCGGCAGCAGCACCACCCGCCGGGCGCCGAGCAGCCGGCAGCGCTCGACCCCCTCGGCGGGCGTCGGATCGCCGCCCTCGAAGGCCACCTCCACCCAGCGGTGGGTGCGGTACTGGCGGACCAGCCGGGCGATCCGGAACAGCTCGGCGTCCTCGAACGGTCCCGCGCCGGGGGCGGTCACCAGGACCGCGGTGCCCTCGGGGTCGCCGGTCAGGGCCCGGTCCGCGGCGGCGCGCAGCCAGCCGATCAGGTGGGCCGGGTCGCCGAACGGGTCGGCCAGCGCGATCCGGCCGTGTCCGTCCGGCCCGGCCAGCCAGCGCAGGGTGCGGGCGGTGTCGGCGATCAGCCGCGGGTCGCGGCCGAGCGTCATCGGCACCACGCAGACCGGCTGGTCGGTGGCGGCCAGCGCCTCGGTGACCGCGGCGGCGAGCTCGCGCCCCACGCCGACCGCGCGGGCCGCCGGGCCCCACGGCCCGGCCGCGAGCAGCGGCTGCAGCCGGCTCGCGCCGCCGCTCTCGTGCCCGCCGACCATGATCAGCGTGGCGGCGGGGGCGGGTCTCGCGGCCCGACCGGCGCTCGGGTCCGGGGTTCCGGCCGTCATTGCTCAGGCCCCGACCGGGTCGTGGCAGGAGACCAGCTTGGTGCCGTCCACGAAGGCCGCCTCGATCTGCAGCAGCGGCAGCATCTCGCGCACGCCGGGCATCACCTCGGCGGCGGTGACCACCTTCTTGCCGATCTCCATGCACTCGGCCACCGTCCGGCCGTCCCGGGCCGACTCCAGGATCGCCTCGCTGATCAGGGCCACGGCCTCGCTGTAGTTCAGCTTGACCCCGCGGTCCCGGCGGCGGCGCGCGAGGTCGGCCACCACGTACACGTAGAGCTTGTCGATCTCCCGTGGCGCGAGATTCATGGGGCACTCCTTCCGGGCTGCGGGGGCGCAGGGCACGGCTCGGCGGCCCCGAGGGTTCGGGGCGAGGGGCGTCGGGCGGTGCCGTCGGGTATCGGGCGGTCCTGGGACTGCGGCCCCACCGCGAGAGGGCAGGCGCCAGTGATTCCATGATGTGGAATTCAGTTTCCGAATGGGAGAAACGTAGAGCCGTCCGCCATCAGCGTCAACATGCTGTTGAAAGGCTTGGCCATCTTTTGAGAGGTTTGGTCAACTCTTGGGAATCGGAGCCGCCCGTCAACCCGACAGCCCGCCACACCCCAGGTCGGCGGGGGTGTGACGGGCTGTGGCGGGAGTGGAACGCTCAGCGCCGGGCGGACGGCCCCGCAGTCGGACCGAGCAGCTCGGCGCGCGGCGGCCAGCGGCGCAGCTCCGGCAGCACCGCGAGGCCGACCAGCAGGCCGATCCCGCCGCCGACGGTCCACGGCGCCGTCGGCCCGAACCAGGAACTCACCAGGCCGCCGGTCAGCGCGCCCAGCGGCAGCGCCCCGAAGCAGACCATCCGGCTGGCGCTGACCACCCGCCCGCGCAGCTCGTCCGGCACCAGGCGCTGGCTCAGCGAGGCGGCCGTCACGTTCCACACCGACAGTCCGGCCGACCAGGCGCCGAACAGCGCCACCACGACCCAGACCTGACGGCCGATCAGCCCGATCGCGAGCATCGCCGCGCCGCCCGCCAGTCGGATCACCAGCGCCGTGGTGCGCGGCTCCACCCGCTCCGCCACCCGCCTGCTCACCAGTGCGCCGAGCACTCCGCCCAGCGCCATCGCCGCCAGCAGCAGCCCGTAGCCGCGGCCGCCCACGTGCAGCACCCGGTCGGCGAAGACCACCAGCACCGACTGCGCCATGAAGACGGTGAAGTTGCCCACCGCGGCCAGCAGCACCACCAGTCGCAGCACCCGGTGCCGGGCCAGCCAGCGCAGGCCCTCGGTGGCCTCGGCGAGCAGCCGGCGGCGGACGGGCGCGCCGGGGGTGCCCACGGGCACGGCGGTGGCCGGGGCGGTCGCGGTGGTCGTCGGGGCCGCGGTGGTCGCCGGTGCGGTGGTCGGGGCCGGGGTCGGGGTCGGTGTCGGCCGCCGGGCGGTGAAGGTGGCCCGGCCGCGGATCCGGGTGAGCAGGACGAGCGAGACCAGGTAGGTGGCGGCGTCCAGCCAGAAGGGCAGCGGCAGCAGGAAGGCGAAGAGCGCCGAGCCGAGCGGCGGACCGAGGAAGCTGCGGCCCAGCGTCTCGGCCGTGGTGGTCCGGCTGTTGGCCGCCTCCAACTGGTCGTTCCGCACCAGGGCCGGGACGATCGCCCGGCTGGCCCCGAGGAAGACGATGTCACCGGTGCCCAGGCCGAAGGCCAGCAGGTAGAGCACCCAGATCCGGGTCAGTCCGAGGCTGGTCAGCACCGCGGCGAGCAGCAGCAGCCCCGCCTGCGCCGCCTGGGTGCCGATCATCAGCTTGCGCCGGTCGTAGCGGTCGACCAGGACGCCGAGCGGCAGGGCGAGCAGCAGCCAGGGCAGCTCGGCGCACATCCCGACCCAGGAGATCAGCCGCGGATCGCTGGTCATTCGCCCGGCCAGCAGCGGGAGCGCGGTGAGCAGCGCGCCCTCGCCGAGGGTCTGGATCGCGTACGCCGAGAGCAGCTGCCCGAAGTCCCGTCCGAGGCCGTCGCGGCGGCGGGTGCGGGCGGGTGCGGGGCAGGTGGCCGTGGTCTGGATGATCGTCACGCAGCTGACGTTAGGCCGGGTGACCTGCGGTGATGCAGGGGTGTGGAGTGATGGAAGACCGGTTTCCATGAATGCTGCTCATGGATGGGGCGCTGGGAGTGGTTGGCTGACCGAGCATCACTCTTGACGGTGGTCCGGGTCCACCCGGAGTGGCCGATCCTCCGCTTTGGGATTCAGATGTGACTAGTAATCACGCGAAGCCGAGATCTCGCCCGCCGCCCAGGAGAGCACCCCATGCCCGGCCTCAACCGCCCGACCGCCCTCCTGACGCCGTTCACCCTGGCCGCCTCCTTACTCCTCGCCCCCGCGGCCGGCGCCCCGGCCGGCGCTCACGGGCGCGCGCACCTGCATGCGGAGGCGGCCCCGCCGGCCTTCGCGGGGCAGGGCGGCGCAGCCCCGCCGGCGCCAC
>NZ_JBNQTI010000054.1:0-46553 GCF_050325825.1 Kitasatospora sp. LaBMicrA B282 | reverse complement strand
CCCCCCCCCCCCCCCCCCCCCCCCCCCCCCCCCCCCCCCCCCCCCCCCCCCCCCCCCCCCCCCCCCCCCCCCCCCCCCCCCCCCCCCCCCCCCCCCCCCCCCCCCCCCCCCCCCCCCCCCCCAACCCCCCCCCCCCCCCCCCCCCCCCCCCCCCCCCCCCCCCCCCCCCCCCCTCCCCCCCCCCCGCCGCCGGCGTCTCAGAGCACCCGCAGCCACTGGGTGTAGTTGCCGTCACGGGTGCCCATGATCAGCGAGTTGCCCGCGGCCCTGGTGTAGCCGCCCGTGGCGGAGGAGGGGATGACATGTCACGCAGCGCCGGAAGGTCAAGCCCCGCTGAGGACGACGCAGCACTCGCCCGCCCGGGGGGCGAGCTCCGCCCGCACGCCGGCGGCGTCGAGGCCCTCGAGGTAGCCGGCGAGGAAGGCGTGGTTCAGCCCGCAGACCAGCTCGGGGGTCTGGGTCGCAAGCGGGTGGAACGGGCAGTTGTGCAGCCTGACCCGGGTCGGGCCCTCGCGGACCGGCTCGTACCCGTGGGCGTCGAGCATCCGCTCGCACAGGGTCAGCCCGCGCTCCGCGCCGAGGCGGCCCGGCCGGCTCTGCGCACGCTGCTGCTCGCCGAGGCGCCGGCCCCGGGTGGCGGCGGCCTCGGTGGCGGCCTGGGCAGCGGTGCGACCGGCGGTCTCACCAGTGACTCCCGCCAGCAGGAGTTCGGCGAGGAGTTCGTGGCGGCGGTCCGGGATGGTGACGGCGATCTCGGCGTCGGTGGGCTCGTAGACCTTGGGCCGGCGGCCGACCCGGCGCTCCGCGTCCGGGGCCCCGTACCGGGCGCGGAGCAGGCCGGCGTCGACCAGCTTGTCCAGGTGGAACGCGGCGAGCTTGCGGGAGATCCCGATGCTGGCCGCCGCCTCGTCGCGCGTGACCGGACGCCCGGCCCGGCGGATGAAGGCGTACATGCTCCGGCGCGACGGGTCGCCGAGCACGCTCACCGACTCGATGCCGTCCAGGGCATCGACGCCGGTGCCCTCCGGGGTCGCGCGGTCACTGGTCACGCTCCCCAGGATATCTCCAGCACACCCTGTCGGAACCGATCAGAAGCCCTGGTTCTTGACGATCCAGGTGAATAAAGACAACACTGGTTGGTGAAAATCACGCACTGTCGGAGGTGCCTGAGATGCCCACCTCGCCCCGCCCCTTCGCCGACGCGGACCCCCTGGACCACCCGCCCGACCACACGCCCGACCACCCGCGCCGCCCCCTGCACGTCGTCCACGACACCGGCGGCGTGGACCTCGCCGCCGCCGAGGAGGCCGCCGCCCGGTTCCTGGCGGCGCTCGGCATCCCCACCGACACGGAGAGCCTGCGCGGCACCCCCGGCCGGATGGCCCGCGCCTACGCCGAGCTGTTCAGTCCGCGCCCCTTCGAGCTGACCACCTTCCCCAACGACGAGGGCTACGACGAACTGGTGCTCGCCCGCTCGATCCCGCTGCGCTCGGTGTGCGAGCACCACCTGCTCCCCTTCGTCGGCACCGCCCACGTCGGCTACCTGCCCGGCGGGCGCATCCTGGGCCTGTCCAAACTCGCCCGCGTCGTCGAGCACTTCGCCTGCCGCCCGCAGGTGCAGGAGCGGCTGACCAAGCAGGTCGCCGACTGGCTCCAGGAGAACCTGCACCCCAAGGGCGTCGGCGTGGTGATCGAGGCCGAGCACACCTGCATGACGCTGCGCGGCGTCCAGGCCACCGGGAGCCGGACCCTCACCTCCACCCTGCTGGGCATCCTGCGCACCGACGCCCGCTCCCGCGCCGAGTTCCTGGCCTGCACGGGAGTGATGGGCCGGAACTGAACACAGCGGGCACCGCACCGGGTGAACGCCGGCACCCCCGGATCCGTACCGAAGGGTGGGCCGTTCACCAGGCCGCCGCACCGGAGCCGCGGCCCGCTGGAAGGAGCGTCCGTCATGCGACGTCTCGTCTGGGCAGCCGCGGCGCTACCCGCCATCGCCCTGGGTGCCGTGGCCTGCGGCAGCAGCGGCGGGTCCGGGGCCGCACCGGCGCCGGCCGCCTCCTCGCCACCGGCCGCCTCGTCCCCGCCGGCCACTTCTTCGCCGCCGGCCGGCGCCACCGGAGTCACCGTCTCGGTCCACGACTCGAAGCTCGGCATGATCCTGACCGACGGTCAGGGCCGCACGCTCTACCTCTTCGAGAAGGACAGCCCGACCATGGCCACCTGCGACGGCACCTGCGCCGTCGCCTGGCCCCCGCTGACCACCACCGGCACCCCACACGCGGGCGCCGGCGTGAGCGCCGCCGACCTCGGCACCGTCACCCGCGCCGACCACAGCATCGAGGTCACCTACCACGGCCACCCGCTCTACTACTTCGCCGGCGACCACAAGACCGGTGACACCAACGGCGAGGGCTCCACCGCCTTCGGCGCGGGCTGGTACGTCCTCGACCCGAACGGCAACAAGATCGACAACAGCTGACGGTCGAGGCCCCGCGACCAACGCGGCCGGACCCAAGGGAGACACCCCCGTGAGCACCGCCACCACCACCCACGTCCACCTGCCCCGGCATCCCTGGCCGATCACCGCCACCGCGCTGTGGCTGCTGCGCCTGCTCACCGCAGCCGGACTGGCCATCGACGCCTACGTGCACGCCGACCTGGCGCCGACCTACGACCCGATCAAGGCCACCGTCAGCCAGGGCGACCTCTTCCGCGCCGAAGCCGCGGCGGCCGCCCTCGCCGCCCTGCTGCTGCTCGCCCTGCCCCGCCGCCGCTCCTCCCGGGCGTTCGCCTTCGCCTGGGCGTTCGCCTTTCTCGTGGCGGCGGCGGGCGTCGCGGCCGTCCTGGTCTACCGCTACTTCGACGTCGGCGCCCTCGGCCCGCTGCCGAACATGCACGAACCGTTCTGGTACCCCGAGAAGACCCTCTCCGCCGTCGCCGAGGGCGCTGCCGCCGCCACCGCCCTGGCCGGCCTCGCGGTGGCCTGGCACCAGCGGCGCAGGATCACGCACGACTGAGCCGTCCCCGGGACCGCACCGGGCTCCTGCTACACGCTCCCCACCGCGGGCGCGCCGTGGATGTAGTGCTCCAGCTGGGAGATGGTGAACTGCTGGTCGGCGATCTGGCACTTGACCAGGTCGCCGATGGAGATGAGGCCGCTGAGCTCGCCGCCGTCGAGCACCGGCAGGTGGCGCAGGCGGTGCTCGGTCATCAGCGCCATGCACTCGTCGGCGGTCTGGGTCGGCTCCACGTAGCGCACCGCCGCGGTCATGATCTCCTCGACCCGGGTCTTCTCGGCCGACCGGCCGCGGAGTTCCACCTTGCGGGCGTAGTCCCGCTCGGAGACGATCCCGGCGATCTGCTGGCCGGCCATGACCACCAGCGCCCCGACTCCCTTCTCCGCCATCAGCCTGATGGCCTCGAGCACCGTGCTGTCCTTGCTGACCGTGTGCACGGTGCGGCCACCGTCGGGCTTGGCAGCGAGAATCTTCGCAGCAGTCAAGATCATGAAAGGTCTCCTTCGCTGGTTGGCCGATGCCTTGCAGCAGCTCATACCCAGCGGAGCCCCGACTGCCGAGCTCGGACGCACCCGTTCGTCAGAAGGTGTTCCAGAAACCGCAGTCGTGCTCGGTCCCCAGGTCGACCGTCCGCGCCGCTCCGGGGGCGAAGAGGCGCGCGGAGCCGGAGTTGGTGTCGGAGTTGGTGTCGGTGTCACCGTCACCGTCGCCGCCACCAGCGCCGTCGCGGAAGGCAGGCCACGGCCGGCCGGTGGTGGCGAACCGGGTCCAGGCCTGGATCATCCGCTCGGAGAGCTGCTGCTGCTCCGGCGAGAGGGCGGCCGACCAGGTGGTGAGGTCGAAGAGGTAGGGCAGCTCCGAGCCGTGGTACGCACCGTACGGGAAGCCAGGGGCGAGGCCCGGCTCCAGCGGGGCGTTCTCGTCGGCGAACTCGTAGCTGTGGACGGAGGTGTGACGTGCCAGCAGCTCCTCACCCGCCAACGTGGGGCAGGACCAGATCCGGTCGGTGGCCACCGTCGCCCAGGCGACCGCGGGCGACGGGTAGGCACCGACGGGGTACTGCGCCGCGACGGCGGCGGCCCGGTCGCCGAAGGCGGTGGCGAGCAGGTGCTGGTAGTCGTCCGTGGTGACCGGCCGGTAGCCGTTCAACGCGGCTGCCCAGCCCCGGTGTTCGTCGCGGTTGCCGCCTTCCAGGACGGGAACGCGGTGGAAGCGGCCGGCCTTCAGGGCGGCGGCGGGTTCGAGCGGGAGCAGCGGGGTGTCGTAGGCGGGCTTGGCGAACCGGCCACCGCCCGGCCCGGCCAGGTCCGCGTCCATCAGGTCGGCGGCCGGCCGCCGGCGCAGGCACTCCACGGTGGTGCAACCGAGCGTGGTGGCGAAGGCGCTGCCGGTGGCCTCGACGGCGGTGCGGGTGGTCCACGGGGAGCCGGCGCGCATGCCGGGGAAGAACAGGCCGTCCGGGTAGTCGATCAGGCAGGAGCCGCTCTGGATCACCGCCTTGTCGAACAGGCCGGTGGCCGACGGCGAGGTGAGCTGCGAACAGACGCTCATGCCGCCCGCGGACTGGCCGGCGAGGGTGACGTTGTCGGGGTCGCCGCCGAAGGCGGCCGCGTTGTCGCGCACCCAGCGCAGGGCGGCCTGCTGGTCGGCGAGGCCGAAGTCCCCGGAATCGGCCAGGCCGGGATAGCCGAAGCCACCGAGGACGCCGAGCCGGTAGTTGACCGTCACCACGACCACGTCACCGCCGACCACCATCCGGTGCGGGTCGTAGTCGCTGCCGGCTCCGGTGCTGAAGCCGCCGCCGTGCAGCCAGACGATCACCGGCCGGTGCTCGGCCCGGGCCGGGGCGGTGACGTCGAGGTAGAGGCAGTCCTCGCTGCCGAGCAACCGCTGCGGGGCCGCCGCCTGGAGGCACGGGCTGCCGGGCGCGGTCGCCTGGCGGATCCCGGACCAGGCCGGCGCGGGCTGCGGGTCGTGCCAGCGCAACGGGCCGACGGGCGGGGCGGCGTACGGGATGCCCTGGAAGCTGCGGTAGCCGGGCTGCGAACTGCCCTGCACCAGGCCGGAGTCGGTGGCCACCAGAGTGCCACCCCGGCCGTGGCCGCGAGCAGTGGAGTCGGCGGCACCGGCGGATGCGGCTGGTAAGCCGAACACCGCCAGGGCCGCGGCCGTCACGAGGATCGGAAGTCGTGCGAGCGCCATCGGGCAGCCCCCTGTCTGTCAGACCGGCCAACTGGCGATGACGTTACAGGTGTATCAGTTGGGCGGGCAATGGGGTTCCGGTCGCGGGGGGCTGCCCGGGAACGCTCAGGGGCCGGGCTGCGGCGCGGGCCGGCGGAACAGGTCGACCAGGTGGTGGTGCAGGATCGCCAGCGCGGCCTCCCCGTCGCGCTGGCCGCCCAGCACACTGGAACCGAGCCCGTTGGCCAGCGCCAGCAGGGCGCCCGCGGTTAGGTCGGGATCGCGCTCGACGCTCACCTCGCCGGCCTGCTGGGCAGTGCGGAGCTGCTTGGCCAGGAAGGATTCGAGCATGTCCGGATAGCTGGTGCCGTGCTGCTCGGCCAGCTTCGGCTCGCTGAGCACCAGGGTGTAGTAGGCCGCGTAGGTACGGGTGATCCGGCGGCTCTCGTGGTCGGTCGGCAGCAGGCAGGAGAGGATCGCGGTGACCGTGCGGCGCGGCTCCGGCGGACTGCCGGCGGCCGCGATCCAGCGCTGCATCCGCAGCTGCAGCTGAGCGCTCAGCCGGGCCAGCGCGTCCATCAGCAGCTCTTCCTTCGTATGGAAGTAGTACTGCACCTGACGCAGCGACACCCCGGCCTCGGCGGCGACCGTGCGCATGCTGGCGGCCTGCAGCCCCTGGGTGTCCGCGATCCGCAGCAGGGCCTCGGCAATCTGGGCACGCCGCTGCTCGTGATCGACACGGGTGGGCACGTCGCAACACCTTTCCTGGACTGATACAACTGTATCCGCATGGCCACCGCAGGCGATCAGGCGGCCAGGACTCGGCGAGCGCCTTGATCCCGTCGAGGGTCCTCCCACCGTGCCGTCGCACCGCTGCGCCATTGCGCCACCGCACACCGTAGCGGGCCGGCCCGCCGGCCCCGCCCGCCGGTTCCCCCCGCGGAAGCCGGGTAGGCGCACCGCCGGGACATCCGATGAGCCTGCCCGTCTTCGCCGGCAACGTCCTGGTCCGGCTCCAGGACGGCACCGAGGACGTGGCCGAAACGGTGCTCGACGCGCTGGAGGCCGCCTTCCCCACCCGCACCGGGCGAGGGCGGAGCCACGTCGGCAACGTCTGGGAGGCGCCGCAGGTGCTGACCCCGGAGGGAAAGTGGACGGTGGCCAGGTCCGGGATCGACGCCGCCCGGCCGGCAGCCGGAAGCGGCCCGGCGGTGATCTCCTCGCAGGCGTTCGACACGCTCGGCGCCCAGGGCCGGTCCCGGCCGGTTCCGTTGAACGGTGGCATCACCGCCACCGTCCTCGGTGCTCCCGCGGACGTCGAGCGGATGGCAGGCGTGCTGGCCGAGCTGTTCCGGGCCGAGGAGCGCGGCCGGGCGAAGAACGGACCGCAGCTGGAGGCCCGGCTACGGCTGGCCCCCGCCGCCGGGGCGTAGTGCCCGGCACCGCGCAGGCGTGCTGCCCCGCCGGGCCTCAGCCGGCGGCCGCCTCCGGGGGTGCCTGCGGGTCGACCTTGAAGACCTGGTCGGCACCGGCGACGTCCAGCAGGCGGGCCAGCTGGCCGGGGACGGCCGCCAGGCGCAGCTCCACGTTCTGTTCCTCCGCGATCAGCCGGGCGCGCAGCAGCAGGTTGAGGCCCGAGGAGTCGCAGAACCCCAGGCCGGTGCAGTCGACCACGACGGCCGTGGTGGCGTCCCCGGCGATCGCCCGGAGCAGGGCGATCCGCAGGTCCGGCGCGCTGTCGCGGTCCAGGTCCCCGACCGGCGCGACGACCCGCACACCGGGGTCCGCCACGCGGACCTCGACGGTGAGGGGCCGGGCACCGGGCCCGGGCTGCCGGGGTGCGGTCATGGCAGTTGCACCGCGTGCAGGCGGTGGTCCCGCACGGTGCCGTCGGCACCCAGCAGGCGGGCCACGTGGTCGGGCCCGATCACGGCTCGGGTACTCCCCTCGGTGTCCTGGTAGACCGGCAGGCCGGCCGCCCGTTCCGGGGTCCAGTGCACGACCACCGGCTGCGGCGGCATGTCCGAGCCGGGCGGCGCGGGCAGACTGAGCGCATAACGCTGGACGGGATCCACACCGCCATTTTCGCCCCGCCCCGCGCGAGACGGCACCTCCGGGCGGACCGAACCGGCACCGGGGCGGACCCGGTCACCAGCTGGGCTGGTCGCCGGGTCGACCGCCGAAGTACTCCCGCAGCCGCTGCACCGGCCCGTCTTCCAGCAGGGGCAGGCCGTCCAGTGCGCGCAGGTCGGCCGGCGGCAGCAGGACCTCCGAGCGGGCCCGGGGAGCCGTCGCGGCGTGGGTGTGCACCCGGCGGGCCCGGGCCACCGCCGACACCGAGGACGACACCAGCCTGGCCGCCGTCCGGATCAGCTGGTCCGCCGCCGCGAACCGGGCCGCGGCGGTGCGCTGCCGCTCCACGCTCACAACGGGCTCAGCCGACGGCCGAGTTCCTCCAGGTAGTCGTCGCCGTAGGCGGCCGCCACGTCGTCGAGGTCGATCATCGGCGGGATGTCGACCGTCGGCTGCCGCTCGGCGAGGAAGTGCGCCGTCTCGGCCACGATCCGCTCCTCGTCGGCGCCCGGCACGTGCAGCCGGTCGATGGTGTCCGCGGTGGCCTGGAAGCGGGAGGTGACCTCGTCACCGGTGGTGGGGAAACGCACCAGGTACTCGTGGTCGCCCAGCGGTTCGACCCTGATCTCGTCACTCATGACTGGCCTCTCTCCCACATCGGTCCGGCTCGCTCGGTTGCCCGGCATGGTGACCGCCGCCCAGACCGTCTTCCCCCCTTCCCACGGCCGACAACCCCAGTCCTCGGCCAAACGGGCGACCGCCCGCAGCCCGTGACCACCCGGCTGGGCCGGATCGCCCGGCGGGCGGGGCACCGGGCGCAGGTGGCTGCGGTCGGTCACCTCGACCCGGACCCGCCCCGCCCCGTTGTGCAGCGCGAGTTCGGTGGCGCCGCCGGCGTGCAGGCAGGCGTTGGCGACCAGCTCGGAGACGATCAGCAGCACGTCGCCCACCGAGTCCTCGCGGCGCTGGTCGAGGGCGGGCAGCCGGCCCCAGTCCGCCAGCGCGGCGAAGGCGAAGTCCCGACACCTGCCGACCAACCCGTCGACCGGGCCGGTCAGCGGCATCCGGCGGACCTCCTCCACGGTCGCCATCTCATCACGCCCCCGGTTCCAGCGCCCGGTCCAGGCTCGGGTGAACGGGGCAGACGCCGTCGACCCCCGTCAGCTCGAAGAGCCGGGCGACCTGCGGCCCCAGGGCGCACAGCTCCAGGCGCCGGTCCAGGGCGAGCGCGCGCCGGCGGGCGCGCAACAGCACGTTGAGGCCGGTGGAGTCGCAGAAGTCGACGCCCGCGCAGTCCACCAGGCTCCGCACCGGCCCTCGGGGATGCAGCGGTCCAGCGCCTCGCACAGCACCGCGGCGCTGTCGTGGTCCAGTTCGCCGCGCAGGGCGAGGACCCGGCTGTCGTCCAGCTCCCGAAGCACCACGGTCAGCCGCCGCGCGCCGCCGCCGTCGGTCATCACCGGCCTCCTCGTCTGCCGGGGCCGGCGCTACCCCGTGGTGCCCGAGCGCTCCCTGCTCAGCGGCCCCGCCACCAGCGGCCCCGCCGACGGGCTGCCGTTCGCCCGGGCCGTGAGCCGGTTCAGGAAGTCCTGGCACCGCCTGGCCCGGATGCCGTCCTGACGCATCATGGCGCGGAAGAACGCGGCGATCTCCTCCTCGCCGGCCGCCTCCGCGTCCTCGACGAAGCGGCGCAGGTCGTGGCCGGTCTTCAAACCGTGGTACTGAACCGAGATCAGGTCGTAGACGAGGTCCTCGAACCCCGTGTTCCTGGTGCCCATCGTCCGCTCTCCCTCCTCGACGTGGAGTCCCGCTCCTCGGCGCCTGCCCCGGGAGTGCGTCGGCAAACCGTGTACGGGTGGATTGAAGCCGCGTGATCGGGGCAGACCCTGGGCTGAGTCCGTTGTGATCGAGGAGGTGACGGAGATGGCCGGGATCAGGGTGGTCAAGCGCCCCGCTCCGCAGCGCCCGCGTCCGCCGCTCGACCTGCGGACCCCGTCGGGTCGCCCGTTGCCCTACTGAGCCACCGCTACTGACGGTACGTCAGCCACGGGTGCCAGGCTGCTGCGCTGCGCCGGCGGACCACCACAGCCGCGGATCGGGGTTGGCGGGAGCGGGCGGCGCATCGGCCGGAGCGCACGCGTCGGCCGGAGCAGACGGGTCGTCGGCGTACGGGCCGGCGTCGGTCGCGGGTTCCTGCTGGAGCCGGGCGAGCCGGGCCGCCATCGCGTCGGTGCGCTCCCGCAGCGCCCGCAGGTGCGCGGCGCGGTCCGGCTCGGCGGCCGTCGACGGCTCGGCCGGCGTCACCGGAACGCCGTGCTGCCGGGCGGTCGCGATCAGGCTCCGGGCCGACTGCTCCACCACCGTCAGGGTCGCGGCCGCGAACAGGCCGCCGCTCTGCACCCGCTCACGGCCGAGCAGGCCCTTGTGGACGATCTCCACCGGGATCGCCAGTTCGTCGAGCCGCTGCCCGACCGAGCCGTGCTCCAGGGCGGCCAGCACGACCGTGGCCATCGCCTCCGCCGCCTTGGTGACGATCCACTTGCGGCCCGGCACCGGCGGCAGCAGCACCCGCAGCCGGTCCACCTCCTGCTCCAGCGCCTGGGTCGTCATCACCTCGAAGGCGTTGCGGGTACGGATCCCGACGACCTTCTCCCAGGGGATCTCCTCCCCGTCGAAGCCCGCCGCGGCCGGTCCCAGCTGCACCGCACCGAAGCGGTCCAGGGCGCCCAGCGCCTTGTGCGCCAGGGCGGGCGTCTTCGGGTGGCGTCCGAGCAGCACGCCGATCGACAGCCGCCACGGCTCGACGACGGGGACCGGCGGCGGGGCGATCGAGGTCAGCGCGGTGTAGGCCCACGCACCGCGCGCCGCGCTCCGGGTGCCGCGCAGCACGGCCTCCCGGCCCGCCTGCGCGACCTGCACCGCCAGCTCCAGCAGCGAGTCCAGGTCCTCGGGGCCCTCCTCGAACTCGACGCTGCGGAACCCGTCGTCCATGTCCGTCCCCGTTCCTCGACCACCGCGCTCGTACCGGTCGCCGCGCGACTCTACTGGAGCGGCGTGATCCGCTCCCCACCGGGCGGCGCGGTGGCAGTGGCGGTGGCACGGTGCAGCGGATCGATCGGGTTCTCGGGGTCGACGGGGCTCCGGGCGGGCGCGGACGCACTGCTGGGCGCAGGTGCGGGCGGCGCCGAGCGGTCCGGCTCGCCGGTTCCCGTCCCGGACGGGGCGAGGGTGACCGCTGACGGGACGGTGCCGGTGGCCGGCGCGGGCCGGGGCTCCCGGTGCTGCGGGCCGCAGGCGGCCAGGGCGGCCGTCAGCAGGGCCACCGTGGCGGCCAGGGCTGCGCGCTGTCGGTTCATCGAACCCTTCCGCGGTCGGAGCGGCCTGCTTCGGTCGCGGCTTGGACCGCCGACGGCGCCGGACGGTTCCCCCGGGTCAGCTCCGCTTCCTGCCCAGCCACTCGGCGAGCACGGCCGCCTGGCTGTGGTCGACGTCCTTGGACGCGGTCAGCAGCGTGAGCCGGTCGTGGGCGGCGAGCTCGCGCAGGTGGCCGGCCGCCTCGCGGTGGGCGGAGTCCGTCAGCTCGGCGAGGTAGCGGCGGCGGAACTCGGCGAAGCGGCTCGGCTCGTGGCCGTACCACTTGCGCAGGTCGGTCGACGGGGCGACGTCCCGCAGCCACTCGTCCAGGTGCGCGTCCTCCTTGCGCATGCCGCGCGGCCAGATCCGGTCGACCAGCACCCGCTGCCCGTCCTGCGCGGAGGTTTCCTCGTAGACTCGCCGGTAACCGATCCGTGCGGCCATGACGGCACCCTTCCCGATCGATCGGCCCCGATCGGCCGGCTCCGACGCGACCGGGCCGCTCCCCCTCAACGGACGTCCCCCGACCGAGTCTATCGACGGGCGCCCGCCGGGACACCACCGCGAGCACCCCGTCCCCCCAGCAGCAGGAGGTCCCGGATGCGACCCGCCAGCAGCCACCCCGACCCGGCGGCGGCCGACTTCCCGGCCGTGACGGCGCCCCGGCTGGCCTCGGTGGCTGCGGTGGACGCGGCCGTGACCGGCTGCCGGGCCTGCCCCCGGCTGGTCGAGTGGCGCGAGGAGGTCGCCCGGGTCAAGCGCCGGGCCTTCCGGGACCAGGAGTACTGGGCCAGGCCCGTGCCCGGGTTCGGCCCCGCCGACGCCGCGCTGGCGATCGTCGGACTGGCACCGGCCGCGCACGGCGGCAACCGCACCGGGCGGGCCTTCACCGGCGATCCGTCCGGCGACGCGCTGTTCGCCGCGCTGTACGAGCTCGGGCTGGCCTCCCAGCCGACGGCCACCCACCGCGGCGACGGGCTGGCGCTGTCCGGGGTGCGGATCGTGGTGCCCGTGCACTGCGCACCGCCCGACAACCGGCCCACCACCACCGAGCGGGACACCTGCCGGCCCTGGCTGGCCCGCGAGTTGACGCTGCTGCAGCCGACCCTGCGGGCCGTCGTGGTGCTCGGCGCCTTCGGCTGGCAGGCGCTCTTGCCGGTGCTGGCGGACGCCGGGTGGCAACTGCCGCGGCCGCGGCCGGTCTTCGGGCACGGCGCCGAGACACTGATCCTCCCCGGGCCCGCAGTCGCCGGGTCCGGGCACGGCCGGGGGCTGTACCTGGTCGGCTGCTACCACCCGAGCCAACGCAACATGTCCACCCGCACGTTGACCCCGGCCATGCTCCGCGACGTGCTGGGCCGCGGAGCCGAACTCGCCGGGCTGGGCAGCCACGGCCCCGCGCCGGTCAACCGCGGGGCGGCAGGCGGTGCAGCGTCACCTCGGTGAGGCGGCCCTCGGCCAGCCGGGCCGTCAGGTAGGTCGCAAACGGCTGGCGGCGGCGGTCGGTCGGCGATCCCGGGTTGAGCAGCCGCAGCCCACCCGGCGCGGTGCTGTCCCACGGGATGTGGCTGTGGCCGAAGACCAGCACGTCCACCTCCGGGAACCGCGCCTCGCAGCGCTGCTCGCGGCCCGCGGCGGCCCCGGTCTCGTGCACCACCGCGAACCGGACGCCCTGGAGCTCGACCTGCGCGACCTCGGGCAGCCGGGCGCGCAGCGCGGGCCCGTCGTTGTTGCCGTACACCCCGACCAACCGCGGGGACCGGTCTGCCAGCAGGTCGAGGGTGGCGGTGTCGACCCAGTCCCCGGCGTGGAAGATCACGTCGGCGGCGTCGACGGCGTCGAGCAGCGGCGCGGGCAGGTGGCGCGCCCGCTTGGGCACGTGGGTGTCCGAGATCAGCAACAGGCGCACGGGCCCTCCAGCAGACTGGGTGGGACAGATTCTCCCCTGCTCACCGGGGCGCCGGTGGTGGCGGCCGGCGGTCCGGCACCCGGACGGCCGACAGCCGGGCGGCACCCGGATGGCGGACGGCCGGCTCGCCCAAGACGGTCGGTCCGGTGAGGCGGCCGGGCGCGCCTGTCGTGCGGCCCGGCGGGCACTGGGTAGACCCAGGAAGGCCCACACCGTTCGGAGGCAGAGATGGACCACCAGGGAAGCCCGCTCACCCGCCGCCGCACCCTGCTCGCCGGTGCCGGCCTGGCCGTCGCCGCGGCGGGGCTGCGACCGGCCGCAGCTGCCGGGGCCGCCGCCCCGGCCCGTCCGGCCACGCCGACCCGGCCGACCGCGCCGACCGGCCCGGAGACCCGCGCGGGATTCGGCCTGACGCCCCAGCAGCTCGCCGGGCAGCGGGTGATCTACTCCTACCCGGGCGCCACGGTGCCGCAGGACCTGCTCGACCTGATCGCCCAGGGTCTCGCGGGCGGCGTGATCATCTTCGGGCAGAACGTCACCAGCCTGGCCCAGATCACCGCCGCCGTCCAGCAGTTGCAGGAAGCCAACGCGCAGAGCCCGGTCGCTGCACCGCTGTTGGTGATGACCGACCAGGAGGGCGGCCTGGTCCGCCGGCTGCCCGGCGGCCCGGTCATGTCGCAGAAGCAGATCGGCGAGTCCGCCGACCCACCGGGCGCCGCCGCGGCGGCCGGCACCGAGGCGGGCCGACTGCTGCGCGGCGCCGGGGTCAACGTCAACCTCGCCCCCGTGCTGGACGTCTACCGCACCCCCGGGGACTTCGACGACCAGTTCCAGCGCTCGTACAGCATGGACCCGGACGTGGTCGCCGCCTGCGGCCGGGCCTTCATCACCGCCCAGCAGGACCAGCGGGTGGCCGCCACCGCCAAGCACTTCCCCGGTCTCGGGCCGGCCTGCGCCGACCAGAACACCGACGCCGGCCCGGTCACCCTCACCACCCCGCTGACCGAGCTCCGCGGCATCGACGAGCGCCCCTACGGTCCGGCGGTCGAGGCCGGGGTCGACCTGGTCATGGTCAGCTGGGCCGTCTACCCCGCCCTGGACCCCGACCGGCCCGCCGGACTCTCCCCCCGGGTGGTGCAGGACGAGCTGCGCCACCGACACCACTTCCACGGCGTCACCGTCACCGACGCGATCAACGCCGGCGCCCTCACCGCACTCGGCACGCCGCCGCAGAACGCCGTGGCCGCAGCACGCGCCGGCATGGACCTGATCCTGGACGCCACCCGCGACGTCTCGCAGGGCCTGGCCCTGGTGCAGGGCCTCGGCGACGCGCTCGCGAACGGCGACCTCGACCCGCGCGAGTTCCGCGCCGCGCTGCACCGGACCGTGCGGCTGCGCCGCAACCTGGCCTGAGCGCCGTGAGAACGAGAAGCGCACGGCGGAGATCGCGGCCCCCGCCGTCACCAAGGAGCGAGGCCAAGCAGCGCGACCTCAAGGGCCGTTCGACGATGAACGAGCGCGAACTCGCCCGTGCGCTCAGCCGGTCGGCGTGGCCGCGGACCAGAAGCCGAACCACTGCTCCGCGCCGTACTCCTCGAACCGCTCCACCTCGGTGAACCCCAGCTTCGCCGCGACGCGCATCGAACCCTCGTTGGCGGACTGGGTGGAGAGCACCACCGGCTCGTCCGGGAGCGCGCCGGCGAACCAGGCGAGGGCCGCCGCGCCCGCTTCGGTGGCGTACCCCCGTCCCCACGCCTGCGGCAGGAACAGGTAACCGAGCTCGGTCTCCCCGGCCTCCGGGCGGACGTGCCCCCGGCGCTCCGGGCCGCGCGGGTCGAGCGTGATCACGCCGACCATCTCCCCGTCGCGTTCGATCACGAAAACGCCGAAACGCCGCCCGGGCACCTCGGACATCGCACGCTCGAGCTCGTCGCGCGGCCGGGCGCCACCGACGTAGGTGCCCACCTCGGGCGAGGCGAACAGCTCGATGAACGCCGCACGGTCCCGGGCCTCGGACTCACGGAGCACGAGCCGCTCGGTCCGTATCGGGGCGGGTGGCCAGGCGACGGTTCCATGATCAGTCATGCCGGGAAACCTATCGCACGCCCGCGGCGCCGCCCCGGAGTTCGACGGTGAGCCTTCGGCGGCAACCCGGCGCTGTGCTCAGTGCCGCGTCTCGTACCTGGTCAGGACCACGCCGCCGGGAAGGGTCCGGGTCTCCACCAGGTTCAGGTGCACCCAGCCGTCCAGCGCGGTGAAGAACGGCGTGCCGCCGCCCACCAGGACCGGATGGGCGGCGATCACGTACTCGTCGATCAGCCCGGCGCGCATGGCCAGCGGCCGGGGAACGTCCGGCAGCTCGGCAGTGCCGGCGCGGACCTCGCCGTGCCCGGCCACGCGCACGCCGGCACCGAGCGGGGACGCACACCCGGTGGCGTGCCGGTGCACCGCGTGGGCCCGGACCGTGATCCGGCACGCCTTCGCCCGCTACGAGCCCCGCCCGGACCGCGGCTGTGCCCGCGCCCCGGCGCCCTGCGGAGCGCAGGCGCACCGCGCCGGTGGCGGGAGCCGGCGCGGTCAGGGGTCAGGCGTGGGCCTGGGCGCACTCCGGGTGGCCCCAGCTGGTGCCGACCTTGGTGATGGTGTCGCCCTTGGCGTAGGGGCGGGAGCACGGGCAGGTGCCGGGGAAGCGCGCGGCCAGGGTGCGCGAGCCGGTCGCAGGGCGCCGCTTGGCCGGCGACGACGTGCGGCGGGTGGCGGCGGGCGCGGCGGCGGCCGGGTCGGGCACCGGGAGGTCGGCGGCGGTCCCGCCCGCGTCCTGCTGGGTGCGGGCGGCGTCGCTGGCGGCCTTGTCCGCGATGGCGTTCAGCGGGTCGCCGTCGACCTGGTGAGCGGGGACGTACACGAAGGTGACGTCCCGGTCGGTCAGCAGCGCGTCGATGCGCTGGATCAGCTCCTGGTTGGCCACCGGCTTGCCGGCGGCGGTCTTCCAGCCGTTGCGCTTCCAGCCGACCAGCCACTTGGTCACCGCGTCGCGGGTGTAGGTGCTGTCCAGCCGGACCTCCAGCGGCACGGCGGGGTCGGTGGCCGCCAGCAGTTGCTGCAACGCCGTCAGTTCGCCGATGTTGTTGGTGCTGTGCCCGAGCGCCCCGGCCTGCCAGCGCTGCGGCACCCCGGCGCCGTCCGCGATGACGTAGGCCCAGGCGGCGGGGCCCGGGTTGCCCTTCGCCGCGCCGTCACAGGCTGCGATGACTCGTTCGTCCATGTGACGATCATGCCAGGTACCGGGGGCAAGGCCGGAATTCACCCGATCGGCCGGTCAGCAGTGCCGTGGCCGCCAGGGCGCTCCGGTCGTGCCCGATGCCGGCCGCGTCGAGCTGTTCCGTGGGGGTGGCGGAGCCGGGCATCGCGGTCACCGCGAGGTGGGCGACGGCGGGTGCAGCCGGCGGGCGGCGAGTCCGGCCGGCGCCTCCCACACCGAGCCGCGCGCCCGATCGCGACCTCGGCCGTGGGTGTGCGTGCGACGGCCGTCCAGGATTCCCCCGTTCTCGGTCAGCCGTCCTCGTCAGCGGTCCTCGTCAGCCGTCGCCGTCACCCTGGCCGTCCGCGCCGGACAGTCGGGCGCGTACCAGCGCCGCGGCCAGCCGGGCGGTGTCGCGGGGCGCGACCAGGTCCGCGAGGGCGTCCGGGCTGGCGGGCAGGTGCAGGGACCGGGCGCCGGCCAGCGCCATCCGGTCGAACGAGGGGCGCAGCTCGGGCCAGAGCACCTGCGCCTCGCGGCAGAAGATGTCCGCCCCGGTGGGGCCGATCCGGGGCACCTCCTGGAGCAGCCGGCGGACGGCGGACGGCGAGCCGCCCGCCTCGGCGCGCAGCCGGCGCAGGTCGCCGTGCCAGCGGTCCAGGACCAGCTCGGCCCCGGCGTGCAGGGCGGTGGCGGTGCTCTCGTCGTAGCGGCGGTAGTGGGCCCGGCCCAGCGCGTCGACGACCGCCTGCCAGTCGGCCCCGGCCATCGCCCGCGGGCTGCGCAGCCGGGCGCGGAAGAGCTCGCGGGCCGCGGCCACGGCGATCTCCGCCTTGATCCGGGTGGCGCAGAGCACCGCCAGCACCAGCAGCTGGTACAGCGGGACCGGGGTGTCGCGCAGCGTGATCCCGCTCTCGGTGGCGTACGTCCGGCCGTGCTCGTGCAGCAGCGTGCGGACCCGTTCGTCGGTCGTCGGCATGTGCCCTCCTTCCCGGACGCTACGCCTGCCCGGACGCCACGCCCGGGAGCGCGGGCCTCGGTGTCGACCTCACGCGTCGGAGTTGTTCGGCGCGGCGCCGGCGTCGGCGGGGCCGGACCCGGGCGTCCTGGTCGACGGAGCCGCTGCCCGGCGGCTTCGCCCGCACCTGGCAGTTCGTCGACGACGAGGAGAGCGGCGGCAGCCTGCTCGGCGTTTTCGTCGACGAGAACGGCTCGTGGACGGTAGCGCGGTCGCCAGGGTCCTGGAGTGCGACTGGCAGGGCCCTGAGCGGCCCGCCTACGATGCCCACGAAGATCACGCAGCGGCCGGGGGGGAGAACGGTGCAGGACCGAATCGCGGTGGTGTCCGGCGGGGGAACGGGGATCGGCAAGGCGATCGTCCGGGAACTGGCGCGCGAGGGGCACCGGGTGGTGATCCTGGGCCGCCGGGCCGAGGTGCTGGAAGCGGCCCGCGCGGAGATCGACGCGGCCGTGGGGGCGGCCCGGGTGGTCCCGCTGAGCGCCGATCTGACCGACGCCGAGCAGGTGGCGCACGCCGCGGCGGTGATCGCCGAGCTGGGGCCGGTCGACGTGCTGGTGAACAACGCCGGGGCCGTGATCACCGCTCCGACGGACGACAGCCTGGCGGCGCTGGCCCGGTCCTGGCGCCGTGACCTGGACACCAACCTGCTGACCGCCGTCCTGCTGACCACCGCGCTGCTCGAACGACTGCGGCGCCCCGGCGGCCGACTGATCGTGATCAGCTCCGCCGCCGCCCAGCGCGGCGGGGCGGGCTCGCACTCGGCGGGCTCGTACGCCGCCGCCAAGGCCGCGCTGCACGGCTGGGCCTTCGGGCTGGCCCGGCAGTTGGGGCCGGACGGGATCACGGTGAACGTGCTCGCGCCCGGGTACGTCGCCGACACCGAGATCTTCGGCGAGCAGTGGAGCGAGGAGTTCCACGCGCAGAAGATCGCCGACACCCTGGTCGGCCGCGCCGGCACCCCGGAGGACGTGGCGGCCGCCGTCGCCTACATCGCCTCCCCCGCCGCCGGCTACCTGACCGGCCAGGTGATCGGCCTCAACGGCGGTGCCGTGCTGGGCCGCTGAGCGAACGCCCGGTGGCTCACTTCTCCCAGACGGGCACCGACGGCAGGCCGCGCTGCGCGCGGGCCCGGTCGGTCAGCTCCTGGATCAGCTCCGTCTTGGCCCGCGCGTAGTCGCGCGGCGCCGTGCCGTCCCCGACGAGCTGCCACTTCAGCCCCGCGTACCGCGCCGCGGCCTCGGGGTGTTCGCACAGGAAGTCGCGGAGGATGCGCTGGTTGCGCGTCGGCCAGCTCGCCAGCGTCACGACGTGCAGCAGGTGGGTCCGGACGCCGTCGGTGGCGCGGGCGTAGAGCAGGCGGTCGGTCATGCCGTTGTGGTGGCGCCGGAAGCCGAGCCCGAGCAGTGCGTCCTCGTGCTGCTCGACGGCGTCGAGGTCCTCGGCGGCGGCCATCAGGTCGATGACCGGCTTCGCCGCCAGACCGGGCACCGCGGTCGAGCCGATGTGCTCGACCTCCGCCAACACCTCGCCCAGCGCCCCGCGCAGGTCCGCGATGGCGGCGGCCGCGAGGGTCGGCCAGGTGGGGTCGTACGGCACGATCTGAACGCTCGTCACACGCATGATCGCCATCATGCCACCCGCGCCGGCGGCGGCCCGGGCCGGCGGTGCTTCGAGGTGCCGTCGTGCGCCGGCCCGCTCAGGACTGCGGGCCCCGCAGCTGGTCGAGCTGTTCGCCCGTGCTCCGCGCCTGGGGGTGGTCGGGGCCGAGGATGCGGCGGTAGTCGTCGAGGCAGCGCTGGAGCAGCTCGCCGGCCTCCTGCCGGTCGCCCGTGTCGATCAGCACGTTGGCCAGGTTGTTCCGGGCGCGGACGGTGGCCAGGTGCCCGTCCCCGTGGCTCCGGGTCCAGGCCGCGAGGGTCCACCGCAGGAGGTGCGCGGCCTCCGCGTACCGGCCCTGGGCGTGCAGGAGCGCGGCGAGGCTGTTGCGGATCGAGCGCGAGAGCTCGTCGGTGCCCCTCCCGGTCCGCTCCTGGACGGCCAGGGCACTCCGCAACACGCGCTCCGCCTCCTCGAAGCGGTCGAGTCGGCAGAGCGCGGCACCGAGGTTGGCCCGGGGTTCCAGGAGACTGTCCTCGGGCTCCCCGCAGCGCTCCATCCGTCCGATCAGCTCGCGCAGTTCCCGCTCGGCCTCCTCCCACCGCTCGGCCTTGATCAGCGCTGCGGCATGGACGTTCGCGTGGGCGAAGACGTCCGGGTGGTCCGGGCCGCGCAACAGCCGCGTGCGCTCCAGAACGTCCCGGCGCAACGCGACGGCCTCGGGCGCCCGGTGGAGGTCCTCCAGCACGGCGGCCAGCAGGGCGGCGCTCTCCAGCGTGGCCGGATGGTCGTGGCCCAGCAGCTCGGCACGTCTGGTCAGGACGTCCCGGGCGCCCTCCTCGGCCCGGTCCAGCTCCCCCATCCCCCGGAACAGGGCGACCAGGACGGCCGTGGTCGCCAGGGTCTCCTCGTGGACGTACCCCAGGAGTTCCGCCTGGCTCCGGACGATCGCCGTGAGACGCTCACGCGCCTCCTCGCGGCGCTCCGGGAGCTCGGCCAGCGCCCGTGCGTGGTCGCGCAGCGCGGCCATGGTCTCGGGGTGCCGGAGCCCCAGGCGCGCCTCGAGGGCGTCGGCCTTGCGGGCGTACCACTCGACGGCTGACAGCGGATGCCGGACGAGCTCCTGCTCGGCACCGTCGACCTCCATCGTCAGGATCACGTGGCCCATCACCCGCTGCTCCGGCCCGGGCGGGAGCGCTGGCAGCGGCGTGGGCTCGGGGGCGGGATCCGGCTCGGGCCGGACCCGGGCCTCGGACACTTCTGGGCCCGGGTCCGGCTGTGAAGCCGCCTGTGCTCGGGGATGACGACGCCACCATCGGACCACGTGGATCCGCTCCTCTCGTCAGGCACCGGAGTGCACGTGGGCCGCCCACAAGCTGGGACTGCGGCCGAAGTCCGCCCGGCACTGCCGGACGGCGTGGTGCAGCGCGGCGGCGGACCGGTCGGCGTCCAGGCCCGGCGCGTCCGCGGGCCGGCCGGCCCGCAGGAACCGGTAGAACTCCCTGGCGACCCGCACCGCCACCACGTCGTGCACCGGCCACAGGGTGCCGATCGCGTGCGGGTAGCCGGCGATCTGGAAGGCGGAGGTGATGTGGATCGACTCGTCGGCCAGCCGCTCCGGGCCCCGCGCCGTCTCGCAGGCCGACAGCACCGCCAGCCTGGCCTCCGGCAGGTCGAGCCGGGAGAGCCGGCGCACCGTCAGCGGGCGGTCCCGGTGGTCGTGGACGAGCAGGCGGGCGTTCGACGGGTCGTCCGGGTCGCCCACGCCGTGGCAGGCGAAGTGCACGTACGAGTAGCCGGGCAGCACCCGCAGCACGCCGCCCAGCGTGGCCTCGGCCCCGCTGAGCACGTCGGTCGGCAGCAGCCGCCGCAGCTCCCGCACCTCCCTGCGCACGCCGCCCAGCGGGGCCGCGCCGGGCGTGTCGGGCAGGGCCACCGCCAGCAAGCGGCCGGCGGGGCGCGGGCGCGCCGCACGGTCTCGGGCGTAGGCCAGTGCGCGCACGGTGGGCGTGTACGAGGAGATCACCCGGTCGAGGACACTCTGCCGCGAGCCGTCCGCCGCCCCGCCGTGGCGGCCCGCCGCGTGCAGCGGCAGCGCCGCGAGCGCACCGCCGGGCGACCACCAGAGCCGCGGCCACGCGTCGCCCGGCGGCGCACCGAGCAGGCCGAGCGCATCGAGCACGGGTGCGGTGACGCAGTCCCAGGTCCAGGCCAGCACCTCGGCGATGTCCTGCTGGGCCCGCTGCTCCCCTGCCGGATCGGTGGCGGCGGCGAGCGCCCGGTCGAGTCGGGCCACCTGGTGCGCCACCGCCGCGGGGGTGGCCTGCGGCAGCGGTACCGTGCGCACTCCGCCCGGTGTCAGCACGAGCGCGTCGCTGCGGTACGCGCTGCAGTAGGCGAGCACGACGGGTCCGCGGTCGGCCGTGGCGAGCAGGTCGGCCAGCAGCGGGACGGCGAGGAAGTCGGCGAAGCCCGGCAGCTCGCGGATCCGGGTCAGCAGTTGTTCCCACGCGACGGCCAGGGCGTGCCGTTCGTCGACCACGGCGCCGGCGCCGCCGTGCTGCGCGTCCTCGGCGGCCAGGGCGTCGATCCGGTCGCGGAGCTCGAGGAACCGCTCGGCGAGCTCCGGGTGCGCGGCCCGCAGCGGCTCCCACGCGCCGCGCGCGGCGAGGGCCTGCCCGAGCAGGACCCCGCGGCCCTGCTCCAGCAGTCGGACCGCCTCCTCCGGGCGACCGGCGTTGACCGCGCAGGCAGCCGCGTCGGCGGCCAGGCCGTGCACGGTCGCGAGCCGGTACTCCTGGTCGCTGCGGGCCAGGCGTCGGGTGACGCCGAAGGGCAGCAGTTCGATCGCCAGCCGGTACCCGCGCAGGGCCTGCTCCCACCGGCCGCCGTGCGCCGCGGCCGCGCCGCCGTCGAAGGCCGCTCCGATCCGCCTGGACGCCGGCTGGGCGGGGATCGAGGCGCTCTGCCAGAAGGCGTCCTCGGCGGCCCGCAGCACCGCCGGGTCGCGGCCCGCCGCGTACAGGGTGCGCAGGGCGCGCGCGTAGGAGCGCAGGTGGTCCGCGTGGACCTCTTCCGTGTGGCAGGGCGCCCACGCCGCCCGGCCGAGCGTCGTGACGGCCTGCTCCAGGACCGCCCGGTCCCCGGTGGCCTCGGCCTTCGCGAGCAGTGTTCCGCCGAGGGCCTGCAGGAAGCGCGCGTGCCGGGCATCGCCGTACGCCGTGTGCGCAACGGCCTGCGCCCCGAGGTCCACAGCCTCGTCCAGGTCGGCCAGGTCACCGCTCGCCTCGAACCGGGCATGCAGCGCATTGCCGAGCTGGTTCAGCTGCTCGCCGCGCCCGGCCGGGTCGGCGGGGGTGCCGGCCAGGACCTCACGGGCGACCTCGACGGCCTCCTCCGCCGCCGTGCGGTCCCCGGTCCGCTGGTGCCAGCTCTGCAGGATGACACCGAGGTTGGCCAGGTTTGCGGCCGACAGGCCGGGCGGGAGCGGGGAGCGGCGCACCTGCCGGGCCAGGTCGACGGCCTCGCGCAGCGCGGCGAGGTCGCCGGTCTGCTGGTAGCGCTCCCGCAACGCGCCGGCGAGGTTCGCCATGGCGGGATCGTCCTGCTCGTCCGGCGGCGCCTGTGCCAGGGACTGTCGCAGGGCGTCGATGCCCTCGTCCAGCAGCTCCGCGTCGCCGGTCTGCTGGGCCGACCGGAGCAGAGCGTTGCCCAGACTGTTCAGGGTCGTGTGCTGGAACGGGCCACCGGGTGTGCTGTACCGCACCGCCTCGCGGAGCAGCTCGACGGACTCCGGCAGCAGCGCGGCGCCGTCGGTGTACTCCGCGGCGATCCGCAGCGCCACGCCCAGCCCGGCCAGGGCGACGAGCCGCGCGGGATCGTCCGGCGGGTCGTCGGGGGCCTCGGCCAGGGCGGTCCTGGCGACCCGGAGCAGCTCCTGGATCGCGGCCGGATCGGGCTGCTGCTCGATCCGGACCCTGAGCAGGTGGCCGAGGTTCTGCAGCAGCACCGGGCGGAGCTCCGCGCCGGCCGGGCTGAACGCCAGGGCAGTGCGCAGCAGTTCGACGGCCTCCTGCAGGTCAGCGGCTTCGCCGTGGACCTCGAACGCTCGGAGGCGGACCGTCGCCAGGTTCCCCAGGACCGCCGGCCGGCACGGGTCCGCGGACGGCAGCCGGCCCAGCGAGCGGCGCAGGATGCGTTCGGCGGCCGCCAGGTCGCGCGGATCACCGCTCTGCCGGCAGCGCGTCAGCAGCAGGGCGCCGAGGGCGTTGAGGACGGCCGGCCGGTTCTTGCACCGCGCCGGTGGGAGTTCCGCCGCTTCGCCGAGCGCGCTGACCGCCGCGGCGAAGTCCTCCTCCCGCCGCTCGTTCAGGTAGCGGTCGGCCAGCGCCTCGCCACGGAAGAGCAGGTCCTGTTCCCGGAGCCTGTCGGGGCCCGGGAACCGGTCGCCCAGCAGGATCAGTTCGTCCCGGTCCGGCACCCGGTGGAGGGCGGACCACCGCCGGTACAGGCACGTGCGGAGGTTCGCCGCGGCACTCACCCGGGCCCCCTCGTCGGCCGACGGCTCGGCGAGCGCAGCCCGGTACCGCTCGATGTCCGGGTCCAGCACATGCCGGTCCGGGTACGACATGGCCACCCCCCAGGTGTCGCACGATGGTTAACCATAACGACTTGGGGAGCGAGAGAGGCGAGTCCTCGGCCATGATGAAAACGCCTGGACCGTCGGACCCGCCTCGGCCATGCTCCTCACGTGACCACCTACCTCGAGTCCGAGCGCCTGACCCTGCGTCCCTTCGCCGCCGCCGACGCGGACCTGCTGATCGAACTGGACAGCGACCCGGCGGTGATGCGCTACCTGACCGGCGGCGCTCCGACTCCGCCGGAGGAGGTCCGCGACCTCGCCATCCCCAGCATCCTCGCCGGCTACGAGCGCTGGGATCACGACCTCGGCCTGTTCGCCGCGCACGAGAAGGACGCCGGCGCGTTCGTCGGCTGGTTCTGCCTGCGTCCGCTCCGCAGCGGCCCGCGTGAGGAGGCCGAACTCGGCTACCGCCTGCGCCAGGCGGCCTGGGGCCGCGGCTACGCCACGGAGGTCTCGCAGGCGCTGCTGGCGAAGGGGTTCGCCGAGCTCGGGATCCGCCTGGTCTGGGCCGAGACGATGACCGTGAACCGCCCCTCGCGCAACGTCATGGAGAAGCTCGGGATGACGCTCATGGAGAGCATCCCCACGCCGGACGACATGATGGCGGTCGAGGGTTCCGAGCACGGGGGTGTGCGGTACGAGATCACGAAGGAGCAGTGGGAGCGGCGGCAGGCATAGGCGGCATTCTTGTCGCTCCCCGAGCCGTAACCAACAACGGTGTCCCGGAAGGCCGTTATGCTGGCGGCACAAAGGGGGCAGGGGTTGAACCAGGGCGAGCAGGGTGGACCGGGAGAGCAGGGCGGGGAGCAGGCGGCGGGCCACGCGCGGCTGGGCGGGCTCTGCCGCCGGCTGGCCGCGTCGCGGGACGGTCTGGGGGCCGGCGAACCGGCGCAGCGGCTGGCCGAGTTCCTCGTCGCCGAGTTGCGCGGCGGCCGACCGCCGGAGGAACTGGAGGACTCCTTCGACGAGTTGGAGGAGCTGCTGCTGCTCGCCGGGCACAGCGCCGGGCTGGGCTCGTACCGGTCGGGGGCGGCCCCCGGCTACCAGCCGCTGCCCGGCGGCGGCCCCGGCCACCCGCTGCTGTACGTGCTCGCCTGCCCGCGCGGTCACTGCCCGCGGGTCGAGCCGCCGGCGGCGGACGGCGCGGAGTCCCCGCGCTGCCGGATCTTCGACCAGCCGCTGGGCGAGATCGCGTTGCGGTCGTGACCGCCTTCGTCTCCGCCCTCGGTGACAAGCTGGCCGAGCGGTGGCTGGCCCTGCTGGCCGTGCCCGGGCTGATCTACCTGGTGGCGCTCGGCACGGCCACGACGCTGGGCCAGCGCCACTGGCACGACCCGGCGCCGCTGCGCGCCCGGCTGGACGGCCTGGCCGCCGCGCCCGGCGCCCACAGCCCCGGCGTGATCGCGGTGGCCGCGGTCGCCGTGCTGGCCGGCGCGGCGGCCACCGGTGCGGCTGCCCAGGCGCTGGGCGGGTGGGTCGAGCAGGCCTGGCTGATCGACGTCCGCGGCCCGCTGACCCGCCGCCTCGCCGCGCGGCGGCTGCGCCGGTGGCAGCAGGCCGACGGTCGGTACCGGGCGGCACTGGTCGCGGCCGGGCGGGCCAGGATCGGCCACGCGGACGACGCCGGCGCGCTCGCGGACGAGGCGGAGCGGCACTTCGCGGCCCGCAACCGGATCGGGCCCACCGCACCCCGCCACGCCTTCCGGACCGGCGACCGGATCGCCGCTCCCGAACAGCGCGTCTGGCGCGCGTACCACCTGGACCTGGCGGTGGCCTGGCCGCACCTGTGGCTGCTCGCGCCCGACGGTACCCGGGCCGAACTGGACGGCGCCCGCACCGCGTTGGCGTCGGCGGCCCGACTGGTCGCGTGGGGCGCGGGGTACGCGGTGCTGGCCGTGTGGTGGTGGCCGGCCGCACTGATCGGCGCCCTGACCGCCGCGACCGGCGTGACCCGTGGGCGCGCGGCGGCGGCCTCGTTCGCGGACCTGGTCGAGGCGCTCGTCGACCTGCACGGCAGGGACCTGGCTCTGGCCCTCGGCGTGGAGTGCGAGGGCGGCCTGACCCGCACGGTGGGCGAGGCCGTCACCCGGGCGCTGGGCAAGCCCGACTGAGCCCGCCCGTGGGCGCCGGCGGTCAGCGGCTGCTGCCGCGCCGGGCGGGCGGCTTGATCCGGACCCGCCGCGTGGCGGGGGCGCTGTCGATGTCGGCGAGCTGCGTGAGGACGGTGCTGCGCAGCTCGTCGTCGTCCTCGAAGGCGAAGTCGTTGAAGAGGGTGTGGCCCGTCCACATCAGGTTGGCGCACACCCGGGCCGGCACCCGGCCGGTCTGGGCGCCCAGGCCGACCAGGGCCAGCGAGGTGATGCTGCCCGGCGCCTCGCCGTTCTGCCGGTGGACGGCCTGGAAGGCGGCGGCGCAGGCCAGCGCCACGTTCAGGGTCTCGCTGACGTTCTGGGTCGACCGTTCCATGGTCGGTGCCGAGATCAGGAACTTCGGGTTGGCCGCCCCGGAGCGGACGCAGACCGCGCTGCCCACCGGGAGGTGACCGGCGTACCGGTCGCGGATCGCCCGCTGCACGCGCAGCTGGATGCCGGCCCCCAGGTGACGCTTGATCACCGCGTCGAGGCCGCCGTCCATCCGCCCGCGGGCGTTGGTGGGGCTGACCCAGGCGTCCACCTGCACGTCGAGGATCGAGCCCTGGCGGATCTCGATCCCGGGGGTGTCGGCGAACGCCGCCCGCCAGGCCTCCACCACCGTCGCGTTGAGGTCGGTCAGCACCACCCTGAGCGGCGGTACGCGGTCCGTGGTCATGCTCCACTCCCATCGGGTTGCGGGGGCCCGTCGACGTGCGGGGTCCCGTCGAGGTGCGGGGCCCGTCGAGGTGCGGGGTCCCGCTGAGGTGCGGGTCCCATCCACTGCTCCGAACGCTACGGCGCGCCACTGACAAGCCGGCGACCGCTCCTCACCAGGGCCGGAGCGGTCGGACCGGCGGCCGGGCTGTCAGTCGCGGTCGCTATGACTGTGGGGCGCCGTCAGCGAACTGACGGGCTTTCGCCACCTTCCCCGGTTCGATGATTCGGAGCCTCGCCATGGCCGACGCCAACGCCCCCGCCCAGCCGGACCCGACCGACCCGCTGGCGCTCGCGGACCTCTTCCGGGGCGGCGGCGAACCGTGGCTGCCGGTGCTGAAGCCGGTGATCGAGGCACAGCCCGGCGCGGCCGAGTTCATCGGGCCCGCGCGCAGCCCGCAGGTCGTGCCGGTGCGCGAGCTGACCTTCCAGGCGCTCAAGCCCAACGCGCCGCACAAGTGGCGGGTCGTCATCTTCGGTCAGAACCCGTACCCGCGACCGGAGAGCGCCACCGGCATCGCGATGTTCGACAACACCTTCCACGACTGGAAGGAGAGCCAGTTCGGCCGGGTGGTCAGCATCCGTTGCATCATCAAGGCGGCCGCGATGTGGAAGTACGGCATCGCCAGGAAGACCCCGATCGCCGAGGTCCGCACGCTGCTGAAGGAGCGGGACACGGTCCAGCCGCCGGAGTGGTTCCAGGCGATGCTCACCCAGGGCGTGCTGCTGCTCAACGCGGCGCTCACCGCCAGCGGCGACGGCGCGATGGGGCCGCAGGAGCACACCGCGTTCTGGCGGCCGGTGGCCGAGCGGATCGTCGAGGAGATCCTGCGGGCCAAGCAGGAGGCGGACGAGGAGGACCGCGGCGTGGTCTTCGCCTGGTGGGGAGCCCACGCCCGCGGCCTGAAGCGGGTGGTCCAGCGGCTCGAGAAGAAGTACCCGGGGGTGGAGGTCCGGCACATCGACCACCCCAACCCCGCGGCGCAGGGCGACGTCTTCTGCGACGGCGACCACTTCGGCCTGCTGAACGCGGCCCTCGGCGCGGTGGGCGCCGAGGAGGTCGACTGGCTGCCCAGCCGGGGCTGGAACGCGGGCCCGGCGGGCGGCGACGGGGCGCGCAGCGAGGTGGCCGAGCGGATGGGCGCGTTCATCACCTCCACCATGGAGCTGCACCAGCTCTACCTCGAACGACTCGCGAGCGTCAAGGACGAGGGGCTCGAACTCCCGGCGATCACCGGCGTGTTCGACACCCCGCTGCTGGGTTTCCGGGACGCCGTGGCGCCGGTCGGCGAGCTGCTCTCCGGGCTGGACCGGTACATCGCGCTCTCCGACGAGTTCGGCAAGCGCCGGGCGGACGCCACGGCCGCAAACCTGGCCGACGGCGGCCACGCCGGCCTGTCCGCGGACGCGATCGCCGCCCTGTACCTGTACACCTGCGAGTCCGCGTTCTACCGGGAGATCAACGCCGTGCTGCGCTCCCCGGACCGGAGCAGGATCGTCCCCTACCTGCCCTACCTGCGGCTGCTCTTCGCGGCGGTCCCCCGGCTGCCCGCCCGCACCGAGCCGCTGTGGCGCGGGGTCTCGCTGGACCTGCGGTCGCAGTACCCGCTGGGGCGGACGGTCACCTGGTGGGGCGTCTCCTCCTGCACGCCCGAGCTCGGCGTGGCCCGGTCCTTCCTGGGCAGCCGCGGCCGGCGCACGCTCTTCGAGGTGCGCCCGGTGCGGGCCGCGGGCATCCAGGACTTCTCCGCCTTCACCGGCGAGGAGGAGTTCATCCTGCTGCCGGGCACCCGGCTCAAGGTGACGGGGGTGAAGGCCGAGCGCGGCGGCCTGTGCACGGTGACGCTGACCGAGCTGGCGGAGCCGCCGCTGGTCTCCTGACCGGGCGGCGGGCGGGTCACCCACCGGGTCACCCACCGGGTCACCCGTCCGGCGCCGCGTCCGAGCCCGACGACCGGGCCCACCGTGGGCATCATCAGAGGGCTGCGGGTGGTGACCGCGGCGGCCCGCCCACGCAGGAGAGGAACCCGCGCCATGCCCTCGACACCCCGCACCGGCCCCCGGCTGGCCGACCGGCTGGACGGCCTGCTGTTCTTCCCGGTCACCCCGTTCCGCCGCGAGCCGGACGGCCGGGCCGGCGCGGTCGACCTGGACGCCTTCACCGCCCACCTGAGCGCCCGGCTGGCGGCCGGGCCCGCCGCGGTGTTCGCCTGCTGCGGCACCGGCGAGTTCGCCTCGCTCGGCCTCCAGGAGTACGCCGGGTGCGTGCGGGCCGCGGTGCGGGCGGCGGCCGGGCGGGTCCCGGTGGTCGCCGGCGTGGGCTACGGCGCGGCCCTGGCCGGCCAGTTCGCCGGGGCCGCGCAGGCCGCGGGCGCGAACGGGCTGCTGGTGCTGCCGCCCTACCTGGTCGCCGGCGACCCGGCGGGGCTGCGCGAGCACTACCGGGCCGTGGCCGGGAGCACCGACCTCGATCTGATCGTCTACCAGCGCGGCACCGCGGTCTTCACCCCCGAGGTGGTGGCCGACCTCGCCGAGCTGCCCACCGTGGTCGGCTTCAAGGACGGCCACGGCGACCTCGACCTGATGCAGCGGATCATCTGCGCCGTCCGGGAGCGGCACGGAGCCGGCCGGCTGCGCTACCTCAACGGCCTGCCCACCGCCGAGATGTCCCAACTCGCCTACCGGGGCATCGGAGTGACCGGCTACTCCTCGGCCGCCTTCTGCTTCGCCCCCGACCTGGCCACGGCCTTCCACCGCGCCTACCGCGCGGACGACCGGGAGCTGGTCGACGCCCTGCTCGAGCACTTCTACCGCCCGTTGGTCGAACTGCGCAGGCTGGGAAGCGGCTACGCCGTCTCGCTGGTGAAGGCCGGCGTGCGGCTGGCCGGCCCGGACCCCGGGCCGGTCCGGCCGCCGCTCAGCGATCCGGCGCCCGAACACGTCGACCGGCTCGCCGAGGTGATCTCGGCCGGCCGCCGGATCCTGCAGGAGTACGCCCGTTGACCGCGAAGGAACCTGCCCGTCGACCACGCAGGAGCCAGTTGACCACGCAGGAGCCCGTCGACCGCGAAGGAGTCCGCCCGTCGACCGCGCTCACCGTCACCGCGGTGGAGATCACCCCCGTCGCCGTCGCGGACCCGCCGCTGCTCACCGCCGCCGGCGTCCACCAGCCCTACGCACTGCGGTCGATCATCCAGCTGCACACCGACGCGGGCCTCACCGGGATCGCCGAGGCCTACGGCGACGACCCTTCGCTGGACGCCCTGCGGCAGGCCGCCGCCGCGCTGCCCGGGCTCGACGCCTTCGACCTCAACGGCCTCACCCGCCGGGTCACCCGGGCACTCGGCCGGGTCCGGGCCGCCTCCCCCACCGAGTTGATCGGCCCGGCGGGCGTCGCGAAGACCGTCGCGCAGGTCGTCGCCGCCTTCGAGGTGGCCTGCTTGGACGCCCAGGGCCGGGCGACCGGCCGACGGGTCGCCGACCTGCTCGGCGGGGCCGTGCGCGACTCGGTCGACTTCGCCGGGTACCTGTTCTACCGCTGGGCCGAGCACCCCGGCGAGCCGGCCCACGGCCCCGACCCGTGGGGGGCGGCGCTGGACCCGGACGGCATCGTCGCGCAGGCCCGCCGGATGGTCGAGCTGTACGGCTTCCGTTCGCTCAAGCTCAAGGGCGGCGTCCAGGAGCCCGCACGGGAGATCGAGGCGGTCCGCGCGCTGCGCGCCGCCTTCCCCGACCACCCGCTGCGGCTGGACCCCAACGCCAACTGGAGCATCGCCACCAGCCACCGGGTGGCGGCCGCCCTGGAGGGCGAACTCGAGTACCTGGAGGACCCGACGCCCGGCCTCCCGGGCATGGCCGAGGTCGCCGCCCGCACCGGGCTGCCGCTGGCCACCAACATGTGCGTGACCGGCTTCGCCGACCTGCCCGAGGCGATCCGGCGCGACGCGGTCCAGGTGGTGCTCGGCGACCACCACTTCTGGGGCGGGCTCCGGGCCTGCCAGCGGCTGGCCGGCATCTGCGAGACCTTCGGCCTCGGCCTGTCGATGCACTCCAACACCCATCTCGGGGTCAGCCTGGCCGCGATGGCCCAGCTGGCCGCCGCGACCCCCACGCTCGACCACGCCTGCGACACCCACTACCCCTGGCAGCGCGAGGACGTGGTCGAGCCCGGCGCGCTGGTCTTCACCGACGGCGCGCTGCGGCTGCCGGACGGGCCGGGTCTGGGCGTGGAGCTCGACCACGACGCGCTGGCCGAACTGCACGAGCAGTACCTGCGGTGCGGCATCCGGCGGCGCGACGACGCCGCGCAGGTGCGGCGGGTGCGGCCGGAGTGGACCGGCGCGCGGCCGAGGTTCTGACCGGCGTTCCGGGGGCTCCTCGGTCGCCGGCATCCCGGGCGCGCCTCGGTCGGCGACGCTCCGGGCGCGCCTCAGCCGGCGGCTCCGGGCTCGGCGTGGGCCGCCTCGGCGAGCAGGCGGTGCGCGAGGTCGCGGGCCTCGGCCGGGCTCAGGCCGGCCCAGACCCGCGACTGGCCGCCCTGCTCGGGGCCGATGTTCAAGGTGATCCGGTCGATCGGTCGCCCGGGGATGTCCACCCGCAGCGCTCCGACCAGGATCCGGCGACCGCAGGCGGTGACCAGCGGCTCCGGGCGAGACGGCTCCTTCAGCGGCAGCATCGTTGCACGGCCCTTCCTGAGTACCCAGCAGCTACTCGGGGCAACGGGCCCGCACCCCGCACTATTCCGCCGCGCCGGCGGGCGAGTTGCCCAAGTACCATTCACATCCGCTGATAGCTCTCATAGAGAGATATATTTCTGCTGACATGAGCCCCGCCGGTCGACACCTGAGCTGACGACAAGATCCCTGTGGTGCACCGGAGTTGAGGCTCCGCCGGGAACGCGCCGCGGAGACCGGCGGGCGGCGACCGCCGACCACCGCCGCCGCACGGCCGGTGCCCGCACGCCCTCGGCGCGATACGCTCCGAGTCCATGACCAGGACGGAGGGCAGTCAATGCTCGGCGCGTGGTGGGGCCTGATGCTGGCCGGCGAGATCGTGAACCTGTGGTTCTGGGTGCCTCGAATGCGCGCGAAGTGGAAGGTCTGGTACACCACCCCGTACCCACCCGGGCAGCGCCCGGCCCACAACCAGGCGATGCAGCGGGAGTCCCTCTGGCACGCCTGCATCTTCATGGCCCTGGTCGTCGTCGGCTGTGTCGGGGCGACGATCATCTCGGGGAAGGCGTGAGGACCGGACACCCGATTCGCACCACGAATCTCTGATCGCCCGGGTCCGCCGAACGTCGACTGTGGTGCAATGGCCACGCCGAAAAGTCGATGGGACCGCCCTGCTGCGCGGCGACGCCGCCGCGCGCGGGCGGCGCGGCCTTGCTGAGGGGATTCATGACTTCCGGTTCCGCAGGTTTATCGGCCACACCCGACATCCCGCCCCAGCTGGTGTTCGACGCCGTCGAAGCGGTGCTCTCGGTGGTGGCCGTCGAGGAACTGCCCCTGCTCGACGGGCTGCGCACGCTCGACGAGGACCAGCTGCGCCGCCGCCTGGCCCGGCCCGGCGAGCGCGAGGACCCGCTCGGCTTCGGCCTGGGCGAGGTGGTGGCGCTGCTGACCCCGCTGGTCTGGGAGGCGGTGCAGAAGGCGGCCAAGCAGGCGGCGGGCAAGGCCGTCGAGCAGGCGACCACCAGCCTGCTGGCGCGGCTGCGCACCCGGCTGCGGCGCGGGCGACAGCCCGGGGCGACCCTGCCGACCTTCAGCCCCGAGCAGTTGACCGCCGTGCACGAGCGGGTCGAGGCCGCTGCCCGGGACGGCGGCCTCGACGACGACCGCGCCCGGCTGTTCGCCGACTGCGTCATCGGTCGGCTGGCGCTCCCGCCGGGCGAGCACTGAGGTGTCCGCGCCGGCCGAAGCCCCCAGCCGGACCGGATTCCCCCTGGACGAGCGGGTGTTGGGTGCCGGCACCACGCTGCGCTTCGTCGTCCTGCTGACCCTCTTCGTCGCCGGTACCGTCATGATGACCGACGACGTGACGGCCACGCTGGCCAGCGGTCGCCGGCACGGCGACCTGGAGTGCGCGCTGGCGGCCGGCGCCGACCCGGGGGTCGGCGCCTACCTGGGCGCCCCTGCCTCGACCCCGGCGTACCGGGCCTGCGTGGCCCGGTACGTGCCGGACCTGCACTGGGTGGCGGCCGTGGTGCTGGTCACCGTGGTCCTCGCCGCGGCCGGCCTGTACCGGCTGCTCCCGCGCTGGCGCTCGGGCCGCCCCGGCGTGGTGGCCGCGGCCCGGGTCCACCCGGAACTGGCCGTCCGGCTGGCGGAGCTCACCGCGCAGACGGGCCTGCCGGCCGGGCTGCGGATCCGGTTCGTGGTCGACGTCTGCGCACCCGGCACCGGGGCCATGGTCTACGGCACCCACCGGCGCCCGGTGGTCCGGCTGGACGGCGGCCTGCTGGTGGCCGTGCAGCGCAGCGCGGACGGCCGCGACCGGTTCGACGCGGTGGTCCTGCACGAGCTGGCCCACGTCGCCAACCGGGACGTCGGCATCACCTACGCCACGGTGGCGCTCTGGCGGGTCTTCCTGGCCGTGGTGCTGCTGCCGGAGCTGGCCGCCTCGGGGTACGCCATCGTGGACCAGCACTTCCCGGCCGCCTGGCAGATGCGGGTCACGCCCGAGGCGAACCTGGTCCTGGTGGCGGTGATCGGCGTGCTGGTGTACCTGGTGCGCAGCGACATCCTGCGGGTGCGCGAGGTCTACGCGGACCGCACGGCGGTGGCGCGCGGCGCGGTCCGGGAGCGGCTGCTGCCGGCGCGGGCGACCGAGATCGGGGCCGGTGCGCGCGGCCTGCGCCGGGTGCTCGCGGCGGCGGGCCGGGCGTGGCGCACCCACCCGTCCTGGCCGCAGCGGGCGGCGGCGCTGGACCGCCCGCAGGTGCTGTTCCGGGCCGCCGGCCTGCCGCTCTTCCTGGCCGGCGTGGCCGGCCAGGTGGTGGCCCAGGTGGCCGGCCGGTACCTGCCGGGCGGCTGGGCGCTGACGGCCGGTCAACTGCTGGCCGCGGCACTGGTGGTCGGTGTGGGCGGGGTGGCGGTGTGGCGCTCGGTGCTGTGGGCGCTGTCCGAGGGCCGCGAGCCGGGCTCCGGGTGGGGCGCGGGCTGCGTCCTGGGCCTGGGGCTGGCCGCCGGGGAGCTGCTGCTGTTCGGCATCGACGCCGGCCGGTGGTGGCCGCCGCACCCGGAGGCGGCCCTGGTCCTGGTGGCGGCGTGCGCCGCGGTGCTGGCCTGGACGGCCGAGTTCGCCGAGCTGCGGATCACCGGCTACCGCGGCACCCGGCTGCAGGCCGCGATGGTCCTGACGCTGGTCCCGGCGGCGCTGGCGCTGGCCTTCGTACAGGTCTACTGGAACGGCAACGTGCTGCTCGAAGGCATCGCCCTCGGCAGCAACGGCATGCAGGACCTGACCGGCTACGCCGCCCCGCACCCGCCCGTGCTGCTGCACGCCTACGACCTGCTGTTGGCGCTGCCCGGGCTGGACGGTTCGGCCAGGGTGCTCTGGTGGGCGCTGCCGCTGCTCTGGCTCGCGCCGCTGGTGGCCTGGCTGGTGCGCTCCCCCGCCGCGGCGCCCGGCTGGCTGCGGGCGACCGCACCGCAGGCGCGCCCGCTGCCCGACCGGCGGCCGCCGCTGCGCAGGGCGGTCGGTGCCGGCCTGGCCGCCGGCCTGCTGGCCACCGCGGCGGTGGCGGGCACGGTGCGGGCCACCGCGTCGGTGCGCCGCCTCCACCAGGACGCGCTGACCGGCTCGGCGACGCTGATGTGGTACGTCCTGGCGGTCGTCGCGGCGATGGCCCTCGCGGCGGCGGTCACCGCGGCCGGCGCGGGCCGCCAGGTCCTGCTGCAGGGCCTGATCGCGGCGGGTGTCGCGGGCAGCATCGGGATGGCCGCGGTCGGTGCCCACGCCCTGCTGGACGGCTGCCTCGGGCCGGCCGACGTGCTGCACCACGACTGCCTGGTCCGTCCCGGCGCCGACCTGGCGTTCGCGGGCGCAGCCCTGCAGTTCGTGGTCACCGACGGGCTGCCGCTGGCCGTCCTGGTCACCGTGCTGACCCGGCTGCTGCTCGCCACCGCCCCGCGCCGCACCGGCTGGCGTGACGAACCCGCCGCGCGCCTGCGCCACGACCGCCGCCCGGTGCCGCAGCTGCTGGCCGTGGGACTGCTCGCCGTGCTCACCGCGGGCACCGTCGGGGCGCAGACCGCGGCCCAGAGCGGGCCGGCCGGCGCGGCGGCCGGGAGCGGCCGGCCCGCCGGCCCGCTCTTCCAGCGGGCGCCGTCCCCGCAGACCGTCAGGGCCCAGGTGCTCGCCTGGGAGGACCTCGGCGGCCTGGACGCCTCCAAGGCCTCCCTCGCGGCCTACGTCTCGGTGGAGAGCGCCGTCCACGCCATGCTGGACGTCCCGGACGACTCGCCGAAGTGGCGCACCACGATGGCCCCGGCCTGCGCGAAGGCCTACGCCGCGGCGGACCTGGCCGACCGCACCTTCCAAGCCCCGGTCGCGGTCGGCCGACCCGGCTGGGCGCTGTTCGTCTCCCGGCTGCACCTGGCCGCCACCGCCTGCCACGCGCTGGAGGCCACCAAGGCCGACCCCGGCGCGCTGGCCGCCATCGACGACCTCGACGATGCCGTGGTCGCGGGCAACGACGTGCAGGTCCGGGCGGGGCAGCTGCTGGGCGCCGAGGTGGCACCCGTCCCGGGCATCGACGAGACCACGGCGCTGGGCGACGCCCAGACCGACCAGACCACCGGCGCCGAACAGATGGTGACCGACTACCGCACCCGCACCGCGGGCGCCAACGCCACCGGCCTGCCCGCCGTCGACCAGATCGTCACCGTCCAGGCCCGGGTCTGCCGGCCGGCCACCCCGCCGGACGCGACGGTCACCGCGGGCCGGTCCGGGTGGACCCTGGTCCTCGCCGACGGCACCACGGCGCCGTCGACGACCTCGTGGGCGCCCGGCGACTTCCCGCAGCCCCTGCTGCCGGACGGCACCGGCCCGGCGCTGACCGCCGGGCAGTGCCGCACCGGCCTGCTCCCCTTCGACCTGCCGGCCGCCGACACCGCCTACCCCGTCGAGGTCGGCAACACCGACACCGGCTACTACTGGCACCTGCCGGCACCAGGCGGCCCGGGCGGCGCCACCGGCCCGCTCACCGCGGACCAGCTCAAGGGCGCCCTGCTCACCGCGGCGGACCTGCCCGGCTACACCGACACCGACTCGGACAGCGACACCCTGCCCACGAGCGTCGAGTCCACCCCCGACGGCCCGGCGTGCCAGCAGCTGATCAACGGCACCGAGGGCGCCCCGGCGGTCTACGGCACCGTCGCGGAGGTCTCACGCGCCTTGATGGCGAGCACCGGCGACACGGCGATCACGCTCTTCCTGCACTCCTTCCCGGACCCGGCGGCCGCGCAGCGGTCGGTCGAGGACATCCGGGCCGGGGTCGCCGGCTGCCGCGGCTACACGGTCCCCGACGACGGCAGCAGCACCGGGGGCGAGACGGTGCGGGACATCACCGCCCTGCCCGACGGCGGCGATCCTGGCGACCCCGGCGGGGGTTCGGCACCACTGGCGTTCAGCTGGACGAAGAAGTTCACCACGACCCGGCCGATGTACGGCACGGTGTCGGTCGCGCAGTTCGGCTCCAGCGTGATGATCATCCAGGAGCTCCGGGCGGACAAGGCGACCGCGGCCGACGGCGCCGCGGCCGACCGGGCCTTCGCCGCGGCGGTCACCGCGCAGGCCGCGGCGCTCCGCTCCGCCCAGCAGGGCTGAGCGGAGCAGGGCGCGCGGCCTGGGCGCGGGCGGGGTCAGGCTGCGCGGTCGTGGTGGATCTGCAGCGGCCGCAGGTGCTGCACCGTGGGCTCGTCGCGCTCCTGGTCGCGGGTGAGCTGCACGCCGACGTGGTAGTCCTGCACCAGGGTCCAGCCCAGGTAGCCGGCGCCGACGGTGAGCAGCAGGCCGGCGGAGGCCAGGGCGAGGCCGGGGGTGCTGCTGCGCGGCGGACCGTTCCAGTGGTTGACGTAGAGGCCCAGGCTGATCGCGAACAGCACCAGCGCGAGGACGTTGAGACCCGCGTGGGCGAGCCCGACGGCCTTGGCGCTGGAGCTGCGCGGGATGCCCAGCAGCCAGTCGGCGAAGCCCGGCAGCGCGGCCAGGAGTGCGCCGCCCACGCCGGCGATGTTCATGGCGATCGCGAAGTCGAGCCAGAACTGCTGTCCGTTCGAGGCGTACACGGCGAAGCCCACCAGGGTCCCGGTGTAGCCGGCGACCGGGTAGGCGATCAGCATGGGGTGGACCGGGTGGCCCCCCAGCGTGGCTCTGCTGTACATCGCGGCCTCCCTCGGGGGAGTGTGGACCTCCCTCCAGCCTCCGCCGCTCGCCCGGGCCTGGCAACCCACCTCACCCCACCCTCGCCGCCCTCACCGACAAACGAATCGTACGGACAGTCGAATGACAGAATCCGTACCCCCGCCCTATTCTCGATGCGGACAATTCTCGATCCGTCCACTAATTGTCATATCACCATTGAGAGCACCCGGGGGATCTCGACAATGGACGTCGCACGCCAGGATCCGGAACAACTCGACTCGATTCCACCACCCGCCCGGGGACGCGGCGTACTCGAAGGAGCCTTCCTGCTGCTGGAGGAGATCGAACGGGCCGGGGACTGCGGGTTGAGCGCGCTCGCGCTCCGCGCGGGCCTGCCCAAATCCACCGCCCGCCGACTGCTGGAGCAGTTGGTGGAACTCGGCGCGGTGGAACGGATCGGCGATCTCTACCGGATGGGGCCGCGGATATTCCGCTTCGGTCGGAAATGGCAGCCGCCGCCACTGCTGTTGGCCGCGGCGCAGGAGCCGGTGCGGCTGCTGGCCCGGAGCACCGGCGCCACGGTCGGGCTGTGCGTGCTGCACGGCGGGCAGGTGATGGCGGTGGCCGGGGTGCCCGGCGAGGTGGACCGGCTGGCGCCGTTCCGCCCCGGCACCACCTGGCCGTGGACGACCGCCGCCGGCAAGGTGCTGGTGGCGTTCGGCGACGCCCGGGCAGCCGGCTCGCCGCCGCCCGCGTCCTGGGCCCGGGAGGCGGCGCAGATCCGGGCCAGCGGGGTGGCGACCGAGCGGGAGCGGACCGTGCAGGGCGTCTCGTGCGCGGCGGCGCCCGTGCGCAACCGTCAACGGCAGGTGGTGGCCGCCCTGTTCGCGCTGGTCGACGCGCGGCGGGAGCTGTCCGCCGTCGCCGAGCGGGTGCGGGACGCGGCCGCGCGGATCAGCACGAGCCTGGCGAGTTGACCCCGCGGGGCGGCGCGCGGTCGGTCCGCCGTGCCACTGAGCGGCACGGCGGCTGCCCCGGCCCGCGCGGGCATGTCAGGGTGAAGCGCCCGGTCCCGCCGCCCGTTTCGGGAGAACACCATGACGGACGTGGTCTCAACACCCGCGACCCCTGCCCAACGCTCCCCGCAGGACGCCCCCTTCCCGTTCCCGCCCCCGTCGGCGCCGCCGCTGCTGGACCACGCCACCCGGCAGATCGACAAGGCCACCCTGGTCCCGCTCAGCGCCCCGCCCTCCAGCACCGGGTCCGCGATCGCCAAGGCGGGCTTCGTCCGGCGGCTCGCGCTGCAGCCGGGCGAGGTGGCGGCCGTGCACGCGCACCTCGACCGGTCCGCCGACCCCGCTGCCGACGCCGCCACCTGGGAGCCCGGCGCGACCGTGCCGGCCCTGCTGGCCGCCTTCGAGGGGCAGCCGCTGGCCTCGGTGCTGCCGGCTCCCGCCGAGTTCGCCGCGGTCCCGGTCGAGACCCTGCGCACCTTCGGCCAGGCCGTGGTGGACCTGCGCGGCCGCCGGCTGGCCGAGGCCGCCGCCGCTCCCGAGCCCTCGGACACGGCCCTCGGCAGCGCCCAGCAGTCGCTGCACACCGCCGTGCTGGCGCTGCGCACCCTGGACGCCAACGCCGCTGCACCGCGCCTGGGTTGGATGAACCTGGAGCGCCTGGAGATGGCGCCGAACGGCATCGAGCGCGGCGAGCTGATCGCCACCATCCCGCTCGCACCGTTGGAGGAGACGGCCGTCACCCAGAAGGAGTGGTCGGTCCAGAGCAAGGAGTTCAGCTCCATCGTCACCGACTCGCTGGAGAACTACAGCGAGACCGGCGTCACCGACAACACCGAGCTCTCCCAGTCCACCACCTCGCAGCAGCAGCACTCCAACCAGTTCAACATCACCGGCACCGTCTCCGGCGGCATCCCGATCATCTCCGGCTCGGTCACCTCCGGCTTCACCGGCCAGGGCGCCGACTCCCAGTCCGCCACCGACAGCCGCAAGCACGCCACCACGCTCACCCAGAAGGCCTCCACCCGGGCCAAGCAGGAGCACAAGGTCACCATCACCACCACCTCGGTGACCGGCAGTTCGCAGACCACCACCCGCACGCTGAAGAACCCCAGTCCCACCGACGCGATGCGGATCGACTACTTCAGCATGATGCGCCGCTGGCGGGTGCGGCTCTACCGGTACGGGCTGCGGCTCACCTACGACCTGGTGCTGCCCGAGCCGTCCGCCTCGATGCGCAAGGCCTACATCGACCTGCAGGCGCTGAAGGACCAGTTGGGGCCGTTCGTCTTCCCGGTCCCGCACGACGACATCACCGACGAGGTCCGCGACGAGGACCCGGAGCCGCCCGTCACCCACCCGCCGACCCCCAAGGAGCCGCACTTCCAGGTCCTCGCCGACCGGTACAACGCCCAGGTCCCGCAGCCGCCCGCGAAGGTCAAGACGCTGCGCCCCACCCTGGACCAGCCGGTCCCGCAGGGCGTGCGGGCCAGCGCCAAGGTGACGGTCACCCTCGACCCCGGCTACGAGATCCAGTCGGTGACCCTGACCGGGCGGATGACCAGCACCACCGGCCACCTGGGGCAGTTCACCGTCGAGGGCAGCACCGTCCCGTTCGACCCGTGGGCCGACAAGACCTTCACGGACGAGCTGCTGCTCGCCCCGGGCGGCACCAACTTCCTGGCCGGCGCGACCGGGACCCAGCCGATCCTGATGACCTTCGACGACGTCTCCACCGAGTCACTGGAGTTCACCGTGGTCTGCGTGCCCACCGCGGACGCGATGGCCCAGTGGCGCTCCGACGTCTGGAACGCGCTCTACAGCGCCGCCCAGACCGACTACTACGCCCAGCAGCAGGACATCGCCGGCCGGATCGCCGCGCTGGAGGACGAGCTGGACAACGTCGACACCCTCACGCTGCGCCGCGAGGAGAACGACGAGATCATGAAGTGCGTGCTGCGCTACCTGCTCGGCGGCAGCTTCCCGACCGTGCCGGCCCCGGTCACCGCGAAGTTCGCCGCGGACAAGGTGGACACCGGGCACGGCGCCGCCTTCGACACCCAGGACATCCAGCCCGGCACCCAGCTGTGGACCCTGGTCACCCAGTACGAGGACATCGTCCGCTTCGTCAACGAGGCGATCGAGTGGGAGAACGTGGTCACCTTCCTGTACTCCTACTTCTGGGACCTGCCGGACAGTTGGCCGTTCATCCGGCGGCTCAAGCACCCCGACGCCAACCGGCAGGCCTTCCTGCGCGCCGGCAGCGCCCGGGTGGTGCTCACCGTCCGCAAGGGCTGGGAGACCCGCTGGGTGAACTTCGTGGAGAACGGCACCATCGACGACCCGTCCCAACCGGGCACCCCCTCGCCGAACTTCACCATCGCCCAGGAGATCGCGGCCTACGACGACCGCAACTACCCGGGCATCCCGCCGGCCAACCCGGGCCGGTCGGCGGTGCGGCTGGAGGACGCGCTCTTCACCAGCTGCGCGGACCGGGTCGGGCCGAGCGACGGGCCGGTGGTCATCCCGGTCGCCTCCAGCGAGGGGTTCCAGCCCGGCAGCCGGGTGGTGATCGACAGCGTCACCGACACCGCCAACGACCAGGAGGCGCAGCTGATCACCGCCGTCCCCGACGACACCCACCTGGAGGTCGCCCGACTGGACAAGGCCCACAACGGGACCGCCGCCGCGCCGTTCCCCCTGACCGTGCCCGGTGAGAAGGGCGAACTGATCGCGGAGTGGAACGAGTACACCCCGACCTCCGGCACCGACATCCAGGTCACCAGCAACCTGTCCACGATCGCCTGAGGGGCGCCCGGTGGCATCACAACTCGACACCCAGCAGCTGGCGCTCTGCCCGGGCGTGGGACGGTTCGTGCGCGGGGCCCGCCGGGTCAGCGGCACCGCGCGCGGCGAGCAGGCCACCATGGAGTGGCAGTGGGCGCAGTGGGCCATGTTCGGGTACTTCTACCTGGACTTCAAGGACCGCTACCCGAACTGGTCGTTCGTCCTGGCCGAGGACGAGTACACCGAACTCGCCACCGGGCTCACCGCGGCCGACGACATGCTGGCCCGGATGCGGGAGGAGTTCCGGCGGGACTACGCGGGCGGTGGCGAGATGCGCCCCGACATCCTGGGTTTCTGCGCCCGCCCGCCGCAGGGGCCGCAGCTGGTGCTGGAGCTGCTGGAGGTCACCAGCCGCGCGCAGGCCGCCAAGACCTTCAGGGAGGACATCGACTACCGGCTGTACAAGTTCGAGCAGATCATCAAGGGCGTCGACCCGGCGATCCGGAAGTCGTTCAGCCTGACGTCCTACACGGTCGCCGCCGGCGCCTCGAAGTGGCGCCCGCGGGCCCCGCTGCAACGGGTGGTCCCGCTGCCGGAACGCACCGAGGACGGGACGACCTACCTGGAGTGGATCTGCTTCGAACCCACCTTCTGGTACCCCTGGCCGGACGGCACCGACGGGCTGCTGCTCTACGAGATCCATTCGATCCCGGTGAAATCCGAGCTGGTGCCGGCGGGCGTCCGCAAGCGGCTCGCCGACGAGGAGCGGCGGCGGCGCGCCGCCTCGCGCACCGCCTACGGCGTCACCCTCACCCCGTGGCTGACCGAGGACTACCTGAACCGCAACCACGACGACCGTGACGCGCTGCGCGCCATCGCCGCAGTCGCCGGCGCCGGCCTGCTGGTCGCGCTCGCGGTCTACCTGACCCCGGCCGTGGCCGGTCTGGAGCTCACCGCCCTGCTCCAGCCGGCCGCGGCCGGTACCGCCGCCCTCACCGACGTCGGTGCCGGCACCCTGACCGGACTGGCGAGCGGGCTGAGCGCCACCCTGGCCACCGGCGCGCAGTGGATGGCGGCGCTGGGCCGGCCCCTGGTGAACGCCGCGGGGCCGGGGGGCTGAGCCCGGCGTGCTGTCCGACCCCGGTGCTTTACTGGGCCCGAATGCCTTACGGGTCCCGAGCCCGCCGCGCCCGAGGAGTGCCATGCCGAAGACCCCCGCCGAGAAGCTCGGCATCAAGCCCGGAGGCACGCTCACGGTGCTCAACGAGCCCGCCGCCGAGCCGCCGGTGCTCGGGCCGCTGCCGGCGGGGGTCACCGTCCAGCCGCCGGGCGGCGGCGAGCCGGTGGACACCGTGGTGCTCTTCGCGCAGGACGGCGCGCAGCTGCACCGCGACGCCCCCGCCGTGCTGGCGGGCGCCGGCGAGGCCACGAAGGTCTGGATCGCCTACCGCAAGGGCGGGGTCAGCGACCTCGGCCGGGACGGTCTGATGCCCGCCTTCACCCACCTCGGCTGGCACGGTGTGTCGCTGGTCTCGCTGGACGGCAGCTGGTCCGCGGCCCGGTTCCGCCGGTTGGAGCAGATCAACCGCCGGTCCTGACACCGCCCACCGCCCCGGCCGCAGTCACGACTACCAGCGGAGCAGCCCGCCCGTGGCGGCGAGGCGGTCGAGCAGTTCGGCGGTGCTGGCGCTGACCCGGTGGCGGTCTCCGTGACTGAGCCAGGCCAGCTCGGCGATCTCCGCGGACGGAGTGGGCCGGCCGCTGCCGGTCGCGGTGAAGCAGGAGGTGCGGACCACGGTGCCGCTCGCCTTGCCGTCGGCGGGGGCCTCCAGCACCGCCACCGGGACGACGGTGGCCGGGTCGAGCGCGACCCCGAGTTCCTCGGCGATCTCGCGGACCAGCGCCTGCTGGGGGCTCTCGCCGGGTTCGGGCTTGCCGCCGGGCAGGTAGAAGCGGGTGCGGCCGTGGCTGCGCACGGCCAGCAGCCGGCCGGCGTGGAGGTGCACCCAGGCCGACTTCTCGATCACTTCGGGCATGTGGGCCTCCTCGGCCTCGTCGTGGGCCGGGGGGGGGGGGGGGGGGGGGGGGGGGGGGGGGGGGGGGGGGGGGGGGGGGGGGGGGGGGGGGGGGGGGGGGGGGGGGGGGGGGGGGGGGGGGGGGGGGGGGCCTTAGGGCTGTCTTTTTAATCCCTTGGTGGCGGTGGCCTTCCTTTTCTTTGTTGGTTTCTGGGGTTTGCCCGGCCCGGATGCCCCCCCCGCCGCCGTTCGACTGGGTGGGAACGGTCAGAACGGCTTGGTCGGCAGGTACTTGCCGTCCAGCGTGATCACCGCGCGCTCGCCGCCCTCGGGGTCGGCGACCTTCTGCACGTCCAGCTTGAAGTTGATCGCGCTGATGATGCCGTCGCCGAACTGCTCGTGGACCAGGGCCTTGAGGGTGGTGCCGTAGACCTGGAGCATCTCGTGGAAGCGGTAGATGGTCGGGTCGGTGGGGATGCCGCCGGGGATCGAGCCCCGGGTCGGGACGGTCTGCAGCAGCAGCGCCGCGTCCTGGTCCAGGCCGAGCAGCTCGGCGACGGCCGTGGCGGAGGCCGCGGGCAGCGGGTGCTGGCCGAGCACGGCGGCGGTGACGAAGGCGACCGACAGGCCGGCCGCGTCGGCGATCTGCTGCCAGGTCAGGTCCTTGCGCAGCTTGGCGTCGACCGCGGCGGCGGCCAGCTGCTGACGGGCGGTGGGGTCGAACTGGGCGTGCACCATGGGGGGTTCCTTTCAGGGGGTGCCCGTCGCGCAGCGGGCGCGGGGCGGGCGGGTTCAGGGGTGGTGGGGTGCCGGGGTGGGGTGGTGGCGTGCTGGGGTGGTGGTGGGGTGGGGTGGTGGCGTGGCGGTCAGGCCGCCAGGGCGGCGGCGGCGCCGGTGACCTGGAGCTCCTCGACGCCACCGGTGGCGATGTCGAAGACCCAGCCGCGCAGGGTGACCCGCTGCTCGGCCAGGGCGCGGGCGACCGACGGGTGGGTGGCCAGGCTGGCCAGCTGGGCCAGCACGTTCTGCCGCACCAGGGCCGGCACGTCCCCGGGGGTGGCGGTCCGGGCCACCGCGGCGTCCGCGAGCCGCAGCCAGTCGGCGACCGCCGGGGCGCCGCTCAGGTCCTGCCCGTGGGCGAGGGCCGTCATCGCGCCGCAGCCGGAGTGCCCGCAGACGACGATGTCCCGCACGCCGAGCACGGCGACCGCGTACTCGATGCTCGCCGCCACCCCGTCGGCGCCCAGGGCGTGGGCGGGGACGAGGTTGCCGGCGGTGCGGATGACGAAGAGCTCGCCGGGCTCGCACCCGGTGATCAGCTCGGGGACGACGCGGGCGTCGGAACAACCGATGAACAGCGTCTGCGGGGTGTGGTGGGTGGCCAGGTGGGCGAAGAGCTCCTGCTTGGCCGGGAAGACGTCCTGCTGGAAATGCGCGATGCCCTTGGCGAGGTCATGCATGGGGTCACTCCCTTCGGTGGCGGCTCGGCCCGTCGGGCCTTGCGAGAACCACCTTGCATGACCTGGGGCTATAGCGTCCAAGAGCGATTACCCATGATTGCCATTGGTCTCATCTATAGTCGTGTCATGGCCCCGGAACTGCGTCACCTGCGCTACCTGCTCGCCGTCGCCGACCACGGCAACTTCACCCGTGCGGCCGAGGAGCTGCGGATCGCCCAGCCCACCCTGTCCCAGCAGGTCAAGCAGCTGGAGCGCGCCATCGGCGCCCAGCTGCTGGACCGCACCGGCCGCACCGTGCGGCTCACCGACGCCGGCGCCGCCTACGCACAGCACGCCCGCCGCGCGCTGCGCGACCTGGCCGCCGCCGAGCGCGCCGTGCACGACGTGGCCGACCTCAGCCGCGGCCACCTGCGCCTCGGCGTCACCCCGACGTTCAGCGCCTACCTGGTCGGCCCGCTCACCGCCGACCTGCACGCCCGTCACCCCGGGATCACCCTCGACCTCAGGGAGCTGGCCCAGGACCGGATCGAGGCGGCCCTGCTCGCCGACGAACTCGACCTCGGCATCGCCTTCGCCGGCCCCCACCCGCCCGGCCTCGCCGCCACCGCGCTCTTCACCGAGACGCTCTCGCTGGTCCGCGCCGCCGACCCCGACGACTCCCGCGCACCCCGGCCGCTCCCGGCGGCGGAGCTGGCGGGCCGCCACCTCGCGCTGCTCAGCCAGGACTTCGCCACCCGCACCCACATCGACGCCTACTTCGCCGCCCAGCGGGTGCGCCCCGAGGTCGCGGTCGAGACCGACTCGCTCCAGGCGCTGGTCGAGATCGTCCGGCGCACCTCACTGGCCACCGTGCTGCCCGACGCGATCACCCACGACCACCCGCACCTCACCCCCGTCCCGCTCGACCCGGCGCTGCCGGCCCGCACCGCCGCCCTGCTGCACCGGGAGGCCGGCTACCGCAGCGCCGCGGCGCGGGCGTTCGCCCGCCTCGCCGAGGACCTGGTCCACTCCCGCCCCTACCTGGCCGGGGGCCGGGCGGCGGTGAGCACGTAGTAGTCGAGGATCCCCTGCTCCCAGGCGTGCCGGAAGTTGCGCGGCCAGGTCCCCGGCGCCCACCAACGGCTCAGCCAGCGGTCCCACCCGGGCCAGACCTGCGACCCGATCGACTCGACCCGCACCCCCGTGAGCCCGGCCCCGGCCCACGCCCCTGTCAGCGCCGTCACCGGGCGGGCGATGTCCAGGCCGTTGGCGAAGCTGTCCAGCAGCCCGGCGAGCTCGGCGGGCCGCCCCGGCGCGTCGTCGACGGTGAAGAAGCCGGCCACCGCCACCCGGCCGCCCGGCCGCAGCACCCGCGCCGTCTCGGCGGCGAAGGCGCCCAGGTCAGGGAAGTGCTGCACGGCCTCCACGCTGATCACGGCGTCGAACTCGCCGTCCGCCGCCGGCATCCGCTCCGCCGCCCCTTGGACGAACCGCAGCCGCCCGGGCTCCGCGCGCAGCCGGTCGGCGTGCGCGTGCCGGGCCCGCTGCAGTTGCTCCGGGTGGATGTCCAGCCCGGTCACCGCGGCCGGGCCGTACTCGCGCAGGGCCAGCTCGCAGCCCATCCCGCGCCCGCAGCCCACCTCCAGCAGCTCCGCCTGCCCGGGCAGGCCGATCGCGTCCAGCACGTGCCGGTAGAGGTCCTGCTGGCTGCGGATCCGCGCCGCCTCGTCCAGCGGACCGGTCGGCTCGATCGCCTGCCAGTACCCGAAGTTGATGAACCCGCCGGCGAAGATCGGGACCGCGCCCAGATCGGCCGGACCGTAGGTCTCCTGCACCACCGGACGCATCGCGGGACCGGCCCGCCGGCCGCCGTCGTTCGGCACCATGCCGCACCTCCTGAGTTCGAGAGCCGCTCCCCCGGGACAACGCCGCACCCGGCGACGGGTGACGGCCCCGCGCGTTCTCGCCCACCCTTCGAGCTGACGTTCCATCATCGACTGTGATTGAGTGTCCCCGGCAAAAACGCGAATGGGGAGGGCCGAAGGTTGGAGAAGGGCGAGGCCGCGTTCTGGTCGTTGCCGACCGGGTTCGAGACGGCGCCGCAGGTCGACCTGCAGACCGAGCGGGCGCACCCGGCCCGGATCTACGACTACATGCTGGGCGGGAAGACCAACTTCGCCGCCGACCGCGAGGCCGGCGACAAGGTGCTGGCGGACTGGCCCGGCTCGCGCCGGGCCACCCTGGCGGCCCGCGCGGTGATGCACCGGATGACCCGCCGCCTGGCCCAGGTCCACGGGGTCCGGCAGTTCCTGGACATCGGCACGGGCATCCCCACCACCCCCAACCTGCACGAGATCGCCCAGCAGGTCGACCCGGCCAGCCGGGTCGTCTACGTGGACAACGACCCGATCGTGCTGGCCCACTCGCGGGCGCTGCTCACCAGCGCCCCCGAGGGCCGCACCGCCTACGTCAGCGGTGACCTGCGCGCCCCGGACGGCTTCCTCACCGACCCGGGGCTGGAGGAGACCCTGGACCTGACCCGGCCGGTGGCGCTCACCCTGATCAACATCGTGCACTTCATGTCCGACGAGGCGGTGCGCGGGCCCGTCCAGCAGTTGCTCGACGTCCTCCCCTCCGGCAGCTTCCTCGCGCTCACCGCCGGCACCGCCGACTCGGCCCCCGAGCACGCGGAGGTCGCCACCAGCCGCTACCGCGAGGCCGGGATCGAGACCAGGCTGCGCACCCACGCCGAGGTCAAGCAGTTCTTCACCGGGCTCGAACTCGACGATCCCGGCGTGGTCCTGGTCAACCGTTGGCACCCGGAGCTGGACGACAGCCCGGCCCTGGCGGACCACGAGGTCATGGGCTACGCCGGGATCGGCCGCAAGCCGTAGACACGGCCCCGGGGGGGAGGGGGGGGGGGGGAAGGGAGGGGGGGGGGAGGGGGGAGGGGGGGGGGGGAAGCGATGGCCGGCGTGCCGCTAGCAATGGGCGGCCGTAACAGCACGTTCGGCATGGAACCAGAGCAAATGGCAGAGTGCCTGCGGC